>JAJPJZ010000065.1 GCA_021323935.1 Terriglobia bacterium
AATGCGGGATGGTGGAATACTCGACGGTGACGGAGTCGAGCAGAGAATCGGCGAAGGCGCCGAGGCCCGAGCCCAGCACCAGCGCGATTTTTGGCCGCAGCCGCGTCTGCGCCAGGATATGCTGCGCGGCAGCCTCAGCGCGCGCGTAAATATCGGCAGCTTGGGGCGACGGCGCGCTCATCTCACCCACGATACAGAATTCCCACGATTGCGGCCGACATCAGGTTGGCCATGGTTCCGGCAAACATGGCGCGGAACCCGAGCTTGGCCAGTTCGGTGCGCTTGTTGGGCGCCAGCGCTCCAATGCCGCCAATCTGAATGCCGATGGAGCTGAGGTTGGCGAAGCCGCACAGCGCGAAGGTGGCGATGGTGAAGGTGCGCGGATCGAGCACCGACCGCATCGGCCCAAGCTGGCTGAAGGCAATCAGCTCATTCATGACCATGCGCGTGCCGAGCAGGCCGCCTACCACTGAAGCGTTGTGCCAGGGGATGCCGATGAGCCAGGCCACGGGCGAAAAGATCCAGCCGAACAGGGTCTGCAGGTCGGCCGGGAACCAGCCGAAGTGCGCGTGGTTATGGACGAAGCTCATCATGCCGTTGGTGAGCCAGATCAGCGCGATGAAGGAAATCAGCATAGCGCCGACGTTGAGCGCCAGGTTCAGCCCGTCAGTGGTGCCGCGCGCAATTGCGCCGAGCAGGTTCTCATCCTTGTGCTCATCTTCGAGCTTCAGCACGTCAGGCGCATGGCCGGAGGCGATGGCAGCGCCGGGGGTATCGAACTTCGCAGTCAGCGGGCGCTCGGTTTCGGGCACGAGCAGCTTCGCCATCAGGATGGTGCCGGGCGCCGTCATGATGACGGCGGTCAGCAGGTGCTTGGCTTCAACCCCGAAGGCAATGTAGGCGCCCATGATGCCGCCGGAAACGTGCGCCATGCCGGCGGTCATCACGGTCATGAGCTCGGAGCGCGTCATCTCAGGCAGGTACGGCCGGATGCTGAGCGGCGCCTCGGTCTGGCCCATAAAGATGCTGGCGCCCACGTCCATGGCTTCGGCGCCGCTGGTGCCCATTAACCGCATGACCTTGGCGATTTGCCGGATCACGAACTGCATCACGCCGATATGGTAAAGAATGGCAAATAACGCCGAAATGAAGATGATGGTGGGCAGGACGGCGAAGGCGAAGACGAAAAGCGGCGCGGGTTTGCCGGCGGCATCGGCCAGAACTTTGCCGTGAATATCGACCAGAAAGCCTGGGACCTGGGCGCCCAGCTGACCGAAGACGAACTCGGAGCCCTTGTAGCTGAAGGCCAGCAGCCAGGTGACTGCGGCGCCTGCCTTTTCCAGCAGCGTGCGGCCAAAATCAACGCGCAGCACGAACAAGGCCAGTGAAAACTGCAGGCCCACGCCCCACAACAGCGTCTTGAGCTTGAATGCGCGGCGGTTCGAGGAAAACAGAAAGGCAGTGCCCAGAATCACGGCGATACCCAGGATGCCGACCAAACGGCCCATGCGTTACCTCATCATGGCAGAGCGCAAAGCGAGCGCGCCCTGCGAAAATTCCGGCCTACTGAATGACCTTGTGCAGCAGCGGGCGCCTTTCACGCGGCGGCTCGGGCGCAATGGTATAAGCCTGGGTGATGGCGGCCTGAGCTTCTTCAAGCCGCGCGCCGGAGTTGTAATAAACGGTGCAGAGCGCTTCGCCCGCAGCCACGCCGTCACCCACCTTTTTGTGCACGACCAATCCTACTGCCGGATCAATGACATCTTCCTTCTTTTCGCGTCCGCCGCCGAGCACAAGGCTCGCCACGCCGAGGCGTTCGCAATCAATGGCGGCAACCAACCCGCCCTGTACCGCCGGAACCGCGACGGTGGATTTCGCCTGCGGCAGCCGCGCGCGATCGTCAACGACGCGCTCGTCGCCGCCTTGCGCCCGCACCATCTCGCGAAATTTCTGCATGGCTGAGCCCTGGGCAATCAGCTTTTCGCTGAGCTGCCGGCCTTCCTGAACGGTGCCGCTGCGGCCCGCGACGCAAAACATCCAGGCAGCTTCCTCGATGCACAGCTCGCGCAAATCGGCGGCGCCGCGGCCTTCGAGAATATCGAGGCACTCAACGATTTCGAGAGCGTTGCCCACGTAATTGCCCAGCGGCTGATCCATATCGGTGATGAGGGCGACCATTTTCTTGCCCATGCGCTTGCCGGTTTCAACCATGAGCGACGCCAGGAACTCGGAGTCTTCCATTTTTTTCATAAAAGCTCCGGAGCCGGTCTTGACGTCGAGCACAAGCGCATCTACGCCTTCGGCGAGCTTCTTGCTCATGATGGAAGCGCAGATCAGGAACGGGCTTTCGACCGTGCCGGTGACATCGCGCAGCGCGTAGATTTCTTTGTCGGCGGGGGCGATTTCGGCGGTCTGGCCGATCATGGCGCAGCCCACGCGAGCGAGCGTGCGGCGAAACTCGGCCAGCGTAAAGTTCACGTTGAAGCCGGGGATTGCCTCCAGCTTGTCGAGCGTGCCGCCGGTGTGGCCGAGGCCGCGGCCGGAGATCATGGGTACATAGACGCCGCCGGAGGCGACGAGCGGCGCCAGCACCAGCGAAGTTTTATCACCCACGCCGCCGGTTGAATGCTTATCGACCTTGGGGCCGGCGAGCTCGGAGAAATCGAGCACCTGGCCGGAGTGCAGCATGGCTTCGGTCAGCGTCGCCAGTTCCGCCTTCGACATTCCGCGAATCAGCGCAGCCATGAGCCAGGCTGACATCTGGTAATCCGGGAAATCGCCGCGGGTGTAGCCGGAGATGACGGCTTCAATTTCGGCGGGCGAGAGCTCGCCGCCATCGCGCTTCTTGCGAATGACATCGATGATGCGGATTGTCTGGCGCTGCGACGGTGTGGCCATGATGGCGATGTTCGAAACTTAAGCTCTCATCCTCAACGCCGTGCGACGAGCTTGCCGGCAGGCGATTGCGCTTGCTGAACTCACAACAGGCTGAACCCCGCGGGCAGCAATTGGTTTGCAACCATGCTGGTGTAGCCCTGCGCGCCGCGAAAGACGACGACTGCTTCCGGACCGAA
This sequence comes from Terriglobia bacterium, assembly GCA_021323935.1. GTDB lineage: Bacteria > Acidobacteriota > Terriglobia > Terriglobales > Acidobacteriaceae > JAFAIN01. The sequence continues at coordinate 3,075 of JAJPJZ010000065.1, forward strand.
TTCATGGATGACCTGGCGGCAGGCGCCACACGGCGAACAGGCCACGCAAGCCTTGTTGCTCACGGCAATGGCGCGAATCCTGAATTGCGCGCCTTCAGCCCCCACACCCTGAAAAATGGCGTTGCGCTCGGCGCAGATGGTGAGGCCGTACGAAGCGTTCTCAACATTGCAGCCGGTGTACATTGCGCCGCTCGCGGCCAGCACGGCTGCGCCGACGAAAAAATTCGAATAAGGCGCGTAGGCGCGCTGCATGGCAGCTTCGGCGGCGGCAACCAGGCGCTCGCGCAGCGCGGGCGTCATGGCTTCAGACGCGCTATTGCTCGCCGACGGACCAGCCTGCAAGCCGTTCCCCTTCAGGTGTTTTGATCTGGATTGCTGGAGCGAAACTGCTCTGATTAAAGGCGAGAATGACTATTGAGTCAAGGTTTTCCCGCCGTTTCGGGCGTGGCGCAAGGGCTTAGCGGCAAGGGCCGGAACAGGGTCGCAGAATTCAACGCGTGCGCGTGTGCCGCCACAGCGGAATCCCGATGTAGATCAGGTTGGAATCGATTCCGGGATTGAAGTGGCCAAGGTTGGCATTCGAGATGTGGTGGTAGCGGTAGCCCAACGTGAGGAAGTGGCCGCCATCGTGATAGAACTCAAGGCCGCCGCCGAAGTGGAACATGAAGTTGAACTGAGAAGACTGCGCGATCGGCACCTGGCCGTTAAAGTACACCAGCCCACCGGCGGTCTCGAGCATGGGCTGGATGCGCGCGCCGGGACGAAACTCAAAGGCAAAGCCGATCGGCTCGGCTCCCGGTCCCCAGTTGAATGCCGCGGGATAGGAAACTCCATTCACGCTTTCGGCCGGGCGGTGCACGCCCACAAAAGGCACGATTCCGCCGTAGTAACTGAGCGTTGTGCCCCAGAACTGAAACAGCGGACGCTGATATTCGATGGCAGCGAAGTAGAGCTTGCGGTCAGGCGTGACGCCGATCAGGTGATTGGAGCGCGGAGAATAACCGAGCACAACGCGCAGCTCGTTGCCTCCCCAGCCGGAGGTACCCTGCGGAACCACATCGGGCTGGTTTTGCGCGAAACAGGAAGCACCCGCCAGGCCGGCGATGGAGACCAAAACAAGGGAGAGAACACGCGTCACGTTCATGGTTCTTGCTGAAGGAAGTGGATGCAATTCAAAACGATGCTGCTGCGGCATCGCGAGTTGCGCCCCTTCGCGCTGCAGGACTCAAGGGCCACAGCAACATCTTACCTGCGTTGGCGCGATGCAGGTGGCAGCCGTGCCGCACCTGCTAACATTTCGATGCCGATGGGAAACATTGCCGCAGAAGTGGTGCGCATTGAAGCGGAGGCGCTCGAAGCGCTGGCCAGGAGGCTGCGCGGGCCGATGGCGCCTGCCTTCGATGGCGCGCTCGATTTGCTGCTGAAGTGCGCCGGGCGGGTAGTGGTTACGGGAATGGGCAAGAGCGGCATCGTGGCGCGCAAGATCGCGGCAACGTTGAGCTCGACCGGCACGCCGGCGCTGTTCCTGCATCCGGCCGAGGCGCTCCACGGCGACCTGGGCATGATCGTGAAGGGCGACCTGGTGATGGCGCTCTCAGCCAGCGGCGAAACCGAAGAAATCCTGCGTCTGCTGGCGACGCTGAAGCGCCTGGGCGTGGCGCTAATTTCCATCACCTGCGACACGCTCTATTCGGGCCGCGGGAGGAGCAGCGCGGGCCGAATTTCAAACCTGGCGCAGGCGGCCGAAGTGGCGCTGGATTGCTCCATCGCTAAAGAGGCCTGCTCGCTCGGCCTCGCGCCCACTGCGTCAACGGCGGCCATGATGGCGCTGGGCGATGCGCTGGCAGTGGCGCTGGCAGAGCGGCGCGGCTTCAAGGAAGAGGATTTCGCGCGCCTGCATCCCGGCGGCAAGCTGGGCAAGAGGCTGGCCCGGGTTGCTGACCTGATGCATACCGGCGAAGCCGTGCCGCAGGTGCAGCCGAAGACGCGCATGGCCGACGTGATCTACGAAATGTCGCGCAAGCGGCTGGGTGTAACGACAGTGGTGGAAAAAGGCAGGCTGGCCGGAATTATCAGCGACGGCGACTTGCGCCGGTTGCTGGAGCGCAGCGCCCAGCACAAGCGCTCCAAGCCAGTGCTTGAACTCACCGCCGGCGAATGCATGACGCGAGCGCCGCAAACCATTTCTCCAAACGAATTCGCGACCGCGGCGCTGCGCATCCTGGAAGAGCGGCGCATCACTTCCCTGCCGGTGGTGGATGAAAAAGGCAAGCTGCTCGGCCTCGTGCACCTGCACGATTTGTGGGGAACCGAGTTAGTGTGAGCGCGCGCGCCAGGGGCCTGGCGTGAAGCGGCCGGCTTCGCTACCGATATAATCAAAGGTTCTGCTTATGCCTGCGACCGCGCTCTACGCCCATTTGATCAACTCCGGCGGACGTGCGGGAGAGTACTGCGGCGCGGCCACGGCTGCGAATTTCGGCGATGTTGCCGCCGAATTCCAGGCGTTGCGCAGCGGCTGCGGCATCGCCGACGCAGGCTGGCGGGCCAGGTTCGTCATAACGGGCGCCGACCGGGTGCGCTGGCTGAACGGCATGGTGACCAACAACATCCGCGATCTGCAGCCCGGCGCGGGGGTTTATTGCTTCGTGCTGAACGCTCAAGGGCGAATCCAGGGCGACCTTTACTGCTGGAACCGCGGCGACTACCTGCTGGCGGCGACTGATGCGGAACAGGCCGTGCATCTTTATGAGCTGCTGGAGCGCTTCATTGTGATGGATGACGTGCAGTTGAGCGACGTGAGCGCGCAGCTTACATCCGTGGCGGTGATGGGGCCGGCTGCAGCCGAGGTCCTGGGCCGCGCAGGAATGAACCCGGCGGACCTGGCGCCGCTGCAGTTTCGCGATCGAAGCTGGAACGGCATCGACGTGACGCTAGCGCAGTTGGATGGCGTCGGAGTTCCGGAGTATGAAATCTGGGTGGCGGCTGAGGATTGCGCGCTGCTGTGGGACGCCTTGATTGCTGCCGGCGCTCGCGCGGTGGGCGCCGAAGCCTACGAGCTGATGCGGATCCAGAGCGGCAGGCCGCGAATCGGCGCCGACATTCGCGAACGCGATCTGCCGCAGGAAACCGGGCAGCAACGCGCGTTGAATTTTGCCAAAGGCTGTTATTTAGGGCAGGAAATCGTGGAGCGCATTCGCTCGCGCGGGCAGGTGCATCGCCGGCTTACCGGCTTTGTGGTGCAGGGCGCCCGGCCGCAGCCGGGGATGAAGCTGAAATCGGGCGAACGCGAAGTGGCCGAGATCACCAGCGTCGCCGACTTCCCCGATGGAACCGTGCTCGGGCTCGGCTACACGCGAATGGATGCGGTGCAACCGGGCGCAGTGCTGGAAGTGAATGGCACGCGCGCGCGAGTGTGTGAACTGCCATTCGACTGAGGACGTGCATGGCTGAAAAACAGAAGCAGGGCTTTACGGTCAGCGATCGGCGGCTGTTTACGGATGAAGGCGAGCTGCGCCCCGACGCAAAAGAAGAGTCGAGCGCGCCGGAGCCGGCGACGCCGCCCGCGTCCCCGGAAGCTGCCGCGCCGAATGCCTCACCGCCGCCGACCGCCGAGGAGCAGCGCGAATCGCACGCCGCCTACCAGACGGCGCACGGCAAGGTGGATAGCGCGCTAAGCGATGCGCTGGGCGCGCAACACCGGCCTGAGGCGCTGCAGGCCAGCTTTGACAGTTTCATTGCGTCGCTCTACATGTCGGCGATGCTGCAGCTTGGCTTGCTGCACGAGCAAGGAGAGCAGCCGCACGTCGATATCGTGGGCGCGCGCCACACCATCGACACGCTGGCCATGCTGGAAGAAAAGACGCGCGGCAATCTGAGCGAGAGCGAGAAGGGGCTCCTGCAGGACACGCTTTTCCGGCTGCGCATGGCATTCGTAGAAATGACCAACGCGCTTACGCGGCCTCCGCAGAACCCGCCCGGCAAATGAAGGCCCAGCTCACAGTGCTGGGCAGCGGCACGTCAATGGGCGTGCCGACGATTGGATGCGACTGCCGTGTGTGCACCTCGGGCGACGCGCGCGACCGGCGCACACGGCCGTCAGTCATGCTGGAATACGGCGGCCACGTGGTGCTGATCGATACCACGCCCGATTTTCGCGAGCAGGCAATCCGTGAGCGCATTCGCCGGCTCGATGCCGTGCTCTACACCCATTCACACGCCGACCACATCCTCGGCCTCGACGATTTGCGGCCGCTGAGCTTTCGCCGCGACGGCGGAATTCCGCTCTACGCGCACGCGCACACCATCCCCACGCTGAAACGAATGTTTCAATATGTCTTCGAGAACGACTACAAGTTCGGCGGCATCGCCAAAGTCGCGCTGCAGGAGATCGACGGGCCGTTTGACCTGTTTGGTGCGCGCGTGCAGCCCATCCCGATCATCCATGGCGAGCAGGAGATCCACGGCTACCGTTTGGGCTCGATGGCATACCTCACCGACCATAGCGAGATTCCGGCGGCATCGATGGAGATGTTGCGAGGCCTGGATGTGCTGTTTCTCGATGCCTTGCGCCACCGGCCGCATCCCACGCATTCCACCGTGCAGAATTCCGTTCGCCTGGCAGAAGAGCTGGGCGCGAAGCGGACCTTCCTGACGCACATTTGCCACGACTTGCCGCATGAAGAGACCAACGCCACGCTGCCGCCCAACGTGCGGCTCGCGCAGGATGGATTGCGGCTGGAGTTTGAAATCTGATGCAGGTGTTCCGCAGCTTCGAGCAGGTTCCGGACGATTTTGGACCGGCGGTGGTGAGCGTCGGCAACTTCGACGGCGTACACGCGGCGCATCGCGAGGTGCTGGCCAGGGTGGTGTCTCGCGCCCGAGAAACCGCCGGGCGGGCGGTAGCGGTGACGTTTGAGCCCCACCCCATGCGCGTGCTGCGGCCCGATCTTGCGCCGCGGCTCATCACCACGCCGGCCGTCAAGCTGCGCCTGCTGGCGGAAACGGGCATTGACGCCGTCCTGCTGTTGCCGTTCACGCGCGACCTTTCCCTCATGCAGCCGCGCGAGTTCGCCACTGAAGTGCTGTGCCGCAGGCTGCACACGCGCGAAGTGCACGAAGGCTTCAACTTTCACTTTGGCCATCGCGCGCAAGGCGACGTTGAGATGCTGAAGGCCATGGGCGCGGAGTTGGGCTTCGAGGTCGTGGTGTACGAAGCTCAGCGCATGCGCGGCGACGTGGTTTCAAGCAGCCGCATCCGCGAATTGATCGCGGCGGGCAAGGTCGCGCGCGCCAATCGCCTGCTGGGGCGGTGCTTTTCCATTGTGTCGAATGCCGGCCGCGGACGCGGATACGGCCATCGCTTCACTGTGCCGACCATCAACCTCACCCGCTATGACGAGCTGACCCCGCGCGACGGCGTGTACGTGACCTGCACCCGGGTTGGGCAGGAGCGGTTCCAATCGGTCACCAACATCGGCACCCGCCCTACGTTCGGCACTGAATCGTTTGCCATTGAAACTCACCTGCTGAATTTTCATCCCGTGGAAGTGAACAGCGAAACCGAGATTGAGATCGGCTTCCTTTATCGCCTGCGCGATGAGCAGAAGTTCCCGTCAGTCGAGGCGCTGCGCGAACAGATCACGCGCGATGTAAGGCGCGCCACCCACTATTTTGCTTTGAGGCATACAGCCTAGGGGACGCCATTAGCGTCAGCGTTCGTTGTGATTGCTCCGCGGCCTTTTGACTTTTGCGCCGCGCCTTTCTACCTTTCCAGCGTGGCTCTGCTAACCACCGCGCCGGCGGCCGAAGAAATCACTCTTGGCCAGCGCCGCACGCTCATCGCGGCCTCGCTCGGCTGGATGCTCGATGCCTTCGACGTCATGCTCTACGCCGTGGTCCTGGCCAGCGTTGCGCGCGAACTGGGCATGACAAAAGCCGCGGCAGGGCTGCTCAACACGCTGACCCTGATCGCTTCCGGGCTCGGCGGGCTGGGCTTTGGCTTCATCGCTGACCGCATCGGGCGCACGCGCGCGCTGATGCTCGCAATCCTGACTTACTCGCTTTGCTCGCTGGGATCCGGGCTTTCAACCAGCGTGCTGATGCTTGCGGTGTTCCGGTTCATCATGGGGCTCGGCATGGGCGGCGAGTGGAACACCGGCGCGACGCTGGTGGCTGAAACCTGGCCCACGCGCCTGCGGGCGCGTGCGCTCGCGATCGTGCAAAGTTCGTGGGCAATCGGCTATGCGCTGGCGGTAGTGACCGGCTGGGCGTGCACGCAGTTGCTGCATTGGGACTGGCGGCGCGTGTTCTTTGTCGGCGTACTGCCGGCGCTGGTCACCTTCTGGATTTTGCGCGATGTGCCTGAATCCGAGCTGTGGCAAGCGCAGCATGGCGCCGCGAAAAACGAAAGCGACGCAGTTGGATTTAATGACCTTGTGTTTGGCGCCCATGCCCGCAACACCATCGCCCTGCTGCTCATGATCCTGTTTGGAATGTTTGGCTGGTGGGGGCTTTTCACCTGGCTGCCAACCTTCCTGACGGCTTCCGTCGCGCAGGGCGGACGCGGCTTCAACCCAAGCACGATGACCTGGATGCTGGTGACCGTGAACCTGGCGGGCATGTTTCCCGGCTACGTGAGCTTTGCCTGGTTCGCTGACCACTTGGGCCGAAGGCGCGCCGTCATGCTGTTCACGTTCCTGGCAGCAGTGTTCGTGCCCCTCTACTCGCTGGCGCACGACGTGACCACGCTGACCCTGCTCGGCATGCCGGTAGCGTTTTTTGGCACGGGATTTTTTTCCGGGTCGGGTTTGATCGGAAGCGAGATCTTTCCCACGCGGGTGCGCGCGCGGGCGCTGGGCCTGACCTACAACGGAGCCCGCATGCTGAGCGCGGCTGCGCCTTACACCATCGGCTACGTTGCTGATCACCGCGGTCTGAGCTGGGCATTCCTGCTCTGCGCGCTGTCGTTCATGCTGGCGGCTTGCGCTGCCGCGCTGCTGCCGGAGACGAAAGGCAAAGCGCTGGCGTAGGTCAACTCCTCTGAACCACGATGGTGCCGGCCAGAACGCAGGCCACGCCCGCCGCCTGCACCGCCGTGATGGCCTCGCCCACGGTGAATGTGGCAAGCGCGATTGCGAACACGGGCTCCAGGCACGCAGTGACGACGGCGCGGGTTGCGTCAAGGTGCTTGAGGCCGGCGAAATAAAAGCTGTAGGGCACCAGGACGGAGAAGACGGCAAAGGCAATCAGGAACTCCCACTGGGCCGCGGGAAAGTGGGCGGAAACCAGCTTCCAAGGCGGGTTTACGAAGGTCCAGAACACGGTGGCGCCCGCCATGGCAGCGAGAAACACCGACCACCGGTCTGCGGTGATGAGCAGGCGCTGCGCGGCGATGTTGTAGAACGCAAACGCAAACGATGCGGCCAGGCCGGCGGCAACTCCGGCGGCGTTGTAACGCAGTGTGCCCGGGCCAATGCCGACTGCCAATGCGCATCCCGTAACTGCAAGTAGCACGCCAACGATGCGAGACGCCGTGGCCTGCTGCAAGCTGCGCGCCACCAGGTACGCCAGCACCCAGATGGGGCACAGATATTGCAGGATGATGCCGGTCGCCACCGTCGTCTTTTGAATGGAAAAGTAATAGAAGAAGTTTGAAGCCGAGATGCCGAACGCGCCTACCAGCAGTGACACGATCAGCGCTTTGCCGGCGGGAAACAATGCCGAGCGCCGCGGCGCGCGCGCCACGGCAAGCATCGGCAGCAACAGCAGGAACGTGATGCTGGTGCGGGTTTGCGAGAGCACCAGCGGGCTGATGGCCTCACCGCCTGAACGCGGCAGCAACTTGCCCTTAAACACGGCCTGCGCCAGCGCCGCGGCCAGGCCCCAGCACAGGCACGCGGCCGCGATGTAGAAGTAGCCGCGCGCGCCATGCCGCACCTCGGCCGCACTCGCCGGCGCGCTACTCTGCCAGGATTTGCTCAAGGCGCTCAGGATCGAAGCCGATCATCACCTCTTCGCCTTCCGGCTTGAATATGACGAGGGTGGGAGTTGAGCGGCTTTGCCATTTGCGCACCAGTTCAAAAACAGCCGATTGATCGGTGCTGACGTCGCGCAGTTCGTATTCGATCCCTCTCTCCGAGAGGTAGCCTTTGGCGAGTTGGCAAGGCGGTCAGCCGGGTTGTGAGTAGAGCAGGATGCGCGGAAAATTCATGCTTCAAGATTAGCAGGTCGGGCCATCACTCCGGCCGCCAGAGCGCCCCCGCAGACGCAAGATACTAAACCGCCGACGCCGCCCCCGCGTCCTCTGCAATTTCGACGACGGTCTCAATCTCTGCGGTTTTCTGCAGCATGGCGGAAACGGAGCAATACTTGCTTTTTGAAAGCCGAACCGCGTCTTCCACCGCCTTGCGGTGGATCTTGCCGCTCACGACATAGGTAAGCCGAATGTACTCGTAAACCGTGGGCGGATGATCGGCGCGGCGCGCCTCGGCGCTCACTTTGAGGGTGGCAAAGGGTTCACGCTTTTTCCTGAGGATCGACACCACGTCGGTCGCGGTGCAGGCGCACAGGCCGATGAGCACAAGTTCCATGGGGCCCGGGGCGGTGTTGCGCTCGCGGTCGGAATCGACCACCACGGCGTGGCCGCTTGAGCCGTGGGCCACAAAGCGCTCGCCATCCGTCCAGTTCACGCTTGCATTCACGAGTTTGGTCATTTGGTCCTTTTGGGCCGCCGCCGCGGCGAAGCCCACCATTATCTTCGATTATCGGTGCTCGGCTCGGGATGAATCAAAACGCGAAACACGCGAGGGGCGGCCTGTTTGAAGCGCCCCTCCAACTGCGTCTGCAGGTCGTGCACGCGGCTCAACGGCAGATCGTCGGGCATGGTGACGTGGCAGGAGAGATAAAGCTTATCGCCCACGCGCCGGAAGCTGAGGTCGTGCACGTCAACAATGCCGGGCATGGCCAGCGCGATGTTGCGGAAACGCCGTTCGAGGTCGCTGAGCGCGGCAATTTCTTCGCCGGTTTCAATCGTGGCCGGCTCGCTTTCAATGTGCGTGAGGATGGTGGTGATTTCAGGCACGGCTTCGCGGATTTCTGCTTCCAGGCGCGAGGCATGATCGTGGGCGTCTTTGAGCGAGAGTTGCTCGTTGAGCTCAAGATGCTGCTCGACGTGAATGCGCCCGTGGAGGTCCTGCACGCTGACGTCGTGAACCGTGAGGTTGTTGCTGGCAGCAACGGCGCGCACGCGGTCGAAGATGCTCTCAGCGCGAGTGGCGCGCGCCACCGAATGCACCACCACATCGCAATCGGGGAGGACGCGATTGACGGCCGCAGTAACGGCTTCCGAAAGCTGCTCCGACCGCTGGAAGGTGAGGTTGCGGGCAAGGGCAATCACAATGTCGGCGAAATAGCGGTTACCGGCGCGGCGAATTCGCGCGCGTTCCACGCCCAGCACGCCTTCCACCTGCAGCACGGCCTGGGTTACCTGCGCGCGCACGCCGGGATGCACGGCATCAAGCAGCGCGTCGATGGTCTGGCGCGCCAGCCGCGAGCTGACGTACAGGATGACGCCGGCGACAAACAGGGCAGCCACGGCGTCAGCCTTGGCGAGCCACACGCGGCCGGTGACGTGGGCCAACTTCACTAAGCCCAGGCCGACGATGACGACGCTGCTCGACCACACGTCGGTGCGGAAGTGCAGCGCGTCGGCCTCCAGCGCCTGGCTGTCATACTTTTCAGCGATACGGCGCAGCGCGCGCGAGCGCCAGGCATCAACCGCAATCGAGAGGAACATGACGGCGAAGGCGACGGCCGTGGGCTCGATCGTGGGCGCGCCGGGAAAGGCGAGGCGCTGGATGGCTTCGTAAAGAATCCAGAAGGTGGCGAGAATCAGCAGACCGGTTTCAATGAAGGCGGAAAAGTTTTCGACTTTGCCGTGTCCGTATTGATGGTTGGCGTCGGCCGGGCGATCGGAGACCCGAACCGAAAAGAATGTGACCAGCGCGGCGATGAGGTCGAGGCCGGAGTGCGCGGCTTCAGAAAGAATTCCGAGCGACGCGGTGCTCAGGCCTACGAGAATCTTGAGCGCGGTGATGACCACCGCGGCGGCAACGGAACCGAGCGCTACTGCGCGCTTTTCGTGCGCCGTTCCCGTGTGCTCGAGGCTGCCGCTGCCCATTGCCTCAATTATCGCAGCCCACGCCAGCAGGCGAAGTTTGCGAGGACGTTGCTGGCGCGCCTCCCGCAAACCAATAGGTGAATTGGCTCGGCAACGTTAACGCTGATGACGCAGCGACGCTACGGCTAATCGCTTATTGCCTGGGGCTTCTGGCGAGGCAGTACAATGGCATCGATCAGGAGCAGAAATTTTGGCGTGCCGTTTCTTTCTGCCGTACG
>JAJPJZ010000218.1 GCA_021323935.1 Terriglobia bacterium
CGCTTCCAGCCTTCCTGCTGGCGCGCCCGCAGCTTGGCGTATCCGGCCAGGTCAAGCGCCTTCTTCATGGCATTTTCATAGCTGCCCGAGTCGTAAAGAATTCCGGTGGGCGTGGCAAACGGATAATCCTTCGGCTTGGGAAAATTCTTGCGCCGAATTTCTGCCGGATCCATGTTCAGCTCGCGCGCCGCCAGGTCCACCATGCGCTCGATGATGTAAGTCGCCTCAGGGCGCCCGGCACCGCGATAAGCGTCAGTCGCCATTTTGTTGGTGAAGACGCCAATCACGTCGCACTGCACCGCCTGCATCTTGTAGCAGCCCGAAATCAGCAGCGCGGTAAGCGTGGGAATGATGGGCGTAAGCAGTTGGTGGTAGGCGCCGATATCGGCAATGATCTTTGAGCGCAGTCCCAGGATGGTACCGTCTTTTTTCAGCGCGAGCTCTACGTAGTTGATCTGGTCTCGCCCGTGAATGGTGGCCGCAATGTTTTCGCGCCGCATCTCGCTCCACTTCACCGGCTTGCCCAGCTTCATGGCCGCGAATGGAACCAGCGCCTCTTCGCGATAGACGTTCAGCTTCGATCCGAAGCCGCCGCCGACTTCAGGCGTGACCACGCGAACGTGGGTTTCGGGCACGCCGGTCATCAGCGCGATCTGCGTCTTGAGGAGGTGCGGAATCTGCGTTGAAGACCAGACGGTCAGCGTCTTTTCACCCGCGAGGTATTGCGCCACCACCCCGCGCGTCTCCATCGCCACCGGCGCCAGCCGCTGATTAATGAACCGCGCCTTGACTACGCGATCGGCGTTTGCGAACGCCGCATCGATGTCGCCGTTCTTGAGCTGGTGGGTAAACGCCTGGTTGGAGCGCAGGCTGGTGTGAACAAAATTGCTGGCGCTGGTGAGCGCCTTTTCCGGATCGACCACTGCCGGCTCCGGTTCATAGTCAACTTCAACCAGGTCGGCGGCGTCACGTGCGTGATACAGGTCGTCGGCAACGATCATGGCCACCGGTTCACCGACGTAGCGGACGTAATCCTCAGCCAGCGCAGGATGGCGCGGGACCTTTAAATCGGGCAGCGCGCCCGCGCACGGCACCGGCCCCAGGCTCTTCGTTTCGGCCGAGGTATACACCGCGAGCACGCCAGACGCGGATTTTGCCGGGTCAACGTTGATGCTGGTAATCCGGGCATAGGCGTGCGGCGAACGCACAAACACGCAGTGCAGCATGCCGGCAAGTCGCAGATCGTCGGCGTAGTGGCTGATGCCCTGAATCAGCCGCGGATCTTCCTTGCGCTTGAAGCGCTGCCCCACCCACGGTTCCGCGTGCCCGTTCGCGCCCGACTTTTGTGCGGCGCCGATGCCGCGTTCAGCCGCCTTGGCCGGCGCGCGGCGCAATGTGCCCTGCGGCGCCATCTGGCGCGGAGCTTTCGCATTTGCGGCTTTGCCGTTTTTCTTAGTCGCCATGGCTGTACCTCCCGGCCTGCGCGGCCCCAGCCTGCGCGGCAGCCGCCTTCTTGCGCCTCGTCATCTTCAATGAGGCCGAACGCACGGCCGCGATAATGTTCTGGTATCCAGTGCAGCGGCAGATATTCCCGCCCAGCGACTCGCGAATTTCCTGATCGCTTGGCGCTTTGCCTTGCGCCACCGCGGGCGAGCGGCCCAGCAGGTCAGCGGCGGTCATCAGCATGCCCGGCGTGCAGTAGCCGCACTGCAGCCCGTGCTCCTCCCAGAAACCTTCCTGCAGCGGATGCAGCGCTCCGCTTTCCGCCAGACCTTCAACCGTAGTGACCTGGGCGCCATCCGCCTGCACTGCCAGCACGGTGCACGACTTCACCGCTCGGCCGTCCAGCATCACGGTGCAGGCGCCGCACAACGATGTTTCGCAGCCGATGTGTGTGCCGGTCAAACCCGCCACTTCACGCAAGAAGTGCACCAGCAGAAGGCGCGGCTCAACCTGCGCGCGATGCTCGGCGCCATTGATGGTTATTCGAATGTCTTTGGTCATGGGAGCCCCCGGGCGGACAACAGTGCGGTGCGCCACGATATCAAAAGAGCTGCCGGGAAACAACCGCCGTAGCTAGGGACTTAGCCCATGACGAGTGCGGCCGAGTCAGCCCAACTCGACGAGCGGCTGGGTTTCGAGCGTGCGCTTCAACTGGCCGCAGGCGGCAAAAATATCGCGCCCCCGCGGCCGTCGAATAAATGTCGGAATGCCGGCGCGCACCACCACCTGCTGGAATTCACGCACCCGCGCGTCTTCCGGCGTGCTGAACGGAATGTCAGGCCCGGGGTTCAGGGCAATCAAGTTTACTTTGGCGCGAATGCCGTTCAGCAGGCGAACTACGTCGCGCGCGTCCTGTTGCCCGTCGTTGACGCCCTCGAGCAAGACGTATTCAAATGTCAGGCGCTCGCGGGCGCGCAATGGGAAACGCCGCGCCGCCTCAAGCAACGCTTCAAGGTTCCACTTGCGGTTGATGGGCATGATCTCAGAGCGCTGGCGATCGTTCGATGCGTTCAACGAGATCGCCAGGTGCGGCCGCACCGGCTCACGGCCAAACTCCGCGATGCGCGGCACAATGCCGGCGGTTGAAACCGTCATGCGGGCTTCCGGTATCCCGACTGCCTCAACCAGCAGCCGCACCGCCGCCATGAAGTTTTCATAATTCAGGAACGGCTCACCCTGGCCCATAAAAACCAGGTTGATGCGTTCGCGCTCAACCTCCACGGCGCGGTCGTTCAAAACCGCCAGCACCTGGCCCACAATTTCGCCGGCCGATAGATTTCGTTGGACTCCCAGCAGGGCCGTGAGGCAGAACTGGCAATTCACCGCGCACCCCACCTGGCTGGAAACGCAAATGGTGGCACGGGAAAAATCCCGCGGCGAGCGCCGAGCCCGAGCTGCCGCCGGCTCCTCTTCGCCCTCTTCGCCGCCGTCGCCTTCAGGCATCCACACGGTTTCAACGCTTTGGCCGTCGGCAAATGACATCAGGTAACGAATCGTGCCGTCACTCGAGGTGAATTTGCGGTCAACCTGCGGCTGGCGTACTTCGTAGCCCTCGCTGGCCAGCGCCTCCCGCAGGGCTCTGGGCAGCGTGCTGACCTCCGCCAACTCCCGCCGCCGCTCGCGGTAAATGGCCCGGAAAAGCTGCCGGGCGCGGTAGGGCGGCTGCCCAAGCTTTTCCACAATGCCCGTAAGCTCTTGAAGCTCAAGGCCTAAAAGGTTGAATTGTGCCGCTGCTGCCATGCATCCAATCGGTGTTCGGATTATAGATGCCGCAATGTCGTGGTTGGCCGCGCCCTTTGGGCCGGCGACCGGTAGCTGCCGAGACACTCCCGAGCAGGGGCAGCAGGTTTCACCGATATAATCAGAAGCACTGGCTGCAGCCTGTTGGCGGTGTGTCCCCGGCCGCGGCCAGCGGCGCCAGAGCTGCCGATTTCCGAACGCCGTAACCGACTATGGTCCAGGAAACCCGAAACATTCAACGCGAGGTGCTGCCGAACGGGCTCATCATCCTGACCGAGGAGATGCCGCACATCCGCTCGGTCTCCATCGGCATTTGGGTCAAAACCGGCTCACGGCACGAAGACGCCGAAATCAACGGCATCTCCCATTTCCTGGAGCACATGGTCTTCAAGGGCACGCGCACGCGCAGCGCTGAAGACATTGCCCGGCAGATTGACAGCATCGGCGGCAACATGGATGCGTTCACCGCCAAGGAATGCATCTGCTTCAACGTCAAAGTGCTCGATGAACACGTCCCGATCGCCATGGACGTGCTGAGCGACCTGGTGCTCAATCCCGTGCTTGCGCCCGAAGATATCGCACGCGAGCGCGGCGTGATCCTGGAAGAGATCAAGATGGACGAGGACAATCCCGATTATCTCGTCCACGAAATTTTCGCCCAGAATTTCTGGAAGGACCATCCCCTGGGCAAGCCCATCCTCGGCACCAAGGAAACGGTGCGGCGCTTCGAGCGCGACGTGCTGCTCAACGTTTACGACCAGCGTTTCAAGGCCGCCGATCTCATCGTTTGCGCTGCCGGCAGCTTGAGCCATGCCCAGTTCGTGGAACTTGCCACCCGCAAGTTCCAGCACCTGCTTCCCACGAAAAACGGCTTCCAGGAAACAGCCCCGAAAGTTGCATCGCGCATCGTGATGCGCAACAAGAAGTCGCTGGAGCAGGTGCAGATTTGTGTGGGCGTGCCGTCCTATCCCATCGGCCATGAAAAACGCTACAGCTCATACATCCTGAACACGCTGCTGGGCGGCGGCATGAGTTCGCGCTTGTTTCAGAACATCCGCGAGCGGCAGGGGCTGGTCTACGCCATCTTCAGCGACCTCAATCCTTATCGCGATACCGGCTGTCTTTCGATTTACGCCGGAACCTCGCGGCAATCGGCTGAAAAAGTGGTGCGCTCAATCGTGAAGGAATTCGCCGAGCTGAAGCGCTCGCCGGTTCCCGACGAGGAGCTTCGCCGCGCCAAGGACCAGCTTAAAGGCAGCCTGATGTTGAGCCTGGAATCTTCCACCGCGCGCATGTCAAACCTGGCGCGGCAGGAGATGTATTTTGACCGCTTCTTCTCGCTCGACGAGCTGATTGAGCGCATCGAGGAAGTTACGGCTGAAGACCTGCACCAGCTTGCCCAGGAATTCTTCAGGCCTGAATTGATCGCCGTTACGGTGCTGGGCAATTTGAGCGGCCTGAAGATTACGCGCGAGCAACTCGCCTGCTGATGCAAAGCTGAGTTGCCGGCCTGCTGACACTCCGTCCGGCTGCTCCGGCCGGCAATTTACCTCCGCTGCATTTCGCACATCCAACTGTTTAAGCCACAAAACTCACGCCGTGTGAGCAGCCGTTCTGGCCGTTACGTTTGCTGCTGCCCGCCTGGCGCGCGATACGCAAAAGGGGAGGACGCATGTCAGTTAGAGGAATACTTTCCAAAGTTGCGCTGGTGGCGGGCTTAAGCCTGCTGCTCGCAGCTCCATCGTTCGGCCAGCAGTGGCCCTACCAGCAGCAGCAATTGCCGCAATCCAGCTATCCCTACAGCCAGGGCGACGTGAACGGCTACAGCTCGCGCATTACGCAGCAGCCGGTCGTGCAGTACGCCGATGGTAATTCCGCCATCCTGACCTGGCGCACAGACAGCAACTTCAACACCTTCGCGCGCGTCGGCACCGACCCCAACAACCTGAATATGGTTGTGCGCTCGTCAGGCGAAGGCAATCCGCATTATGCGCGGCTTGCGAACCAATTGCAGCCGGGCCAGACCTACTTCTTCCAGATCTTCGACCCGAGCGACCGCCCGTTGACGCCGGTGCTCGCGTTCCGGACGCCGGTGAATGGCGCGGTGCGGGGCGTCCCGGTGCAGCTCGCCGGCAACATGACCGGTGAGGGCTACGGTCGAGCTGACCGCGATCGCGATCGTGACCGTGACCGCGACCAGGCTGCTGACAATCAGTACGGCCGCGACCGTGATCGCGACCAATATCGCAGCCCCGGCCGTGACCGCGACGATTATCCAAACCAGGATCGCGACCGCGATCAATACGGCAACCGTGACCGCGATCGCGACCAGTATGGCAGCGCGCAAAACGGCAACGATCGCGTGCCTCAGAGTGACTCCAATTATGGCCGCGGTTATGGGCAGAACGGATACGGACAGAACGCAAATGGCGGCGACGTGCAAATCGTCGGAACGCCGCAAGTGCGCCTGAACGGCAACGGCAGCGCGGTGGTGGTATGGAACACCAACGTCCCGGCCAGCGCCGTCGTCCACTACGGCACGGATCCTAACAACCTGAACCAGACGGCGGAAGCTCCCTGGGGCGGCACCAACCACACCGTCACCGTCAACAACCTGCAGCCCGGCGTCGATTACTACTTCCAGGTGCAATCGGCGCAGGCGCAGGGCAGCGGTAGCGGCATTACCAGCCCGCTGGTGCGCTTCCGCATGCGCTAACCACAACACTGCCGATTGAGGGACCCGGCGCGAGCATGCTCGCCGGGCCCTCATGCTGGCTTGAAATCGAGGAGAAAGAAAGAAATGCCAGAGAAGAATCTCAATGGTCTTCGCGTCGCCATCCTTTGCACCGACCTTTTTGAACAAGCTGAAATGACCGAGCCCCGCAAGGCGCTCGACGAAGCTGGCGCAAAGACCATCCTGATCGCGCCCAAAAAAGGCAAAGTGCAGGGAGTAAAGCACGACAAAAAAGCTGACGAATTCAAAGTCGACCTGGCGCTCGATGACGCCGATCCTGAGCAGTTCGACGCCGTGCTGCTCCCCGGCGGCGCCATGAATGCCGACGCCTTGCGCATGGAGCCGAAAGCGCAGGAGTTTGTGCGCGCCACCGATCGCGCCGGCAAGCCCGTCGCCGTGATTTGCCATGGCCCGTGGCTGCTGATTTCAGCAGGGCTCACCCGCGGACGCACCATGACCAGCTACCACACCATCCAGGACGACATTAAGAATTCAGGCGCCCACTGGGTTGATCGCGAAGTGGTGCGCGACGCCAACTGGGTGAGCAGCCGCCAGCCTGACGACATTCCGGCGTTCAACCGCGAAATGCTTGCGCTGTTCGCTGAAAGCCGCGCCCGCAAGGCCGCATAAGCCGCCTGCGCACGCCATACAGTGACAGGTGAACCGGCGGCCAAGGTCGGCACCGTGTCGCTGGTTTGTTGAGCGGCAGCCGTGCTGGATCAAGGTGAAAATCGATCCCATGCCGGCAAGCCGCGCGCGGCGTAAACGCAAAAAAGGCTGGGCCGCCTGCTCTGCTGTTGAGCAGCGATTCGAAGCTCATGGACGATGGGCTTCGAATCGTGGCCAGCCTCAAGCCGTTGCACTGCGCGGCGTGTGCCAGGTTCGGCCGGGCGCCGCGCAATGCCGGACTTCGAGAGAGAGAGAGAAACGCGTAAACCCATTAGCGGCGAATTACACGCCGCTGCGAACGGATCACCAGCACCGGTCCCGTGACCATGGGATCGGCGTCGGCAACTGCTGCCGAATTCGAGTGCAGCGGCCCGCCCAGCGCAGCCGCCAGGTTCAACAATGCGCGGCTGCCGCAGGCCAGGCAGTGCCCCTGTGTGCTGTTACTCACCATTTCACAATCGACACATAAGACCGCTTCGAGCAACGGAACGACCTGGGTAGCGGCCAGAGGCTTGCCTGCAATTGTGTTCATTGCCGCGACTTTATCGCGATCACCCGGGTGTTACGGAAGAGTCTCAGTTGTAACGCAAAGTAACCGGCCGAGTAACGGCGGAAGTAACCATTGCGAGCTGTGTTACAATTATGGCCAATGAGTAATACAATCACGGTTCGGTTGTCGGATGAACTCGCGGAATGGCTCGAAGCTGCGGCTGAAAAATCAGGCGTTCCCAAGGGCAGGATTATTCGCGATCAACTGGAACAGGCCCGGGCAGCGGAAAAGAAGCCCTTTATGCGCTGGGCCGGGTCGCTCGAAGGCCCGCAAGACCTTTCCCAGCGAAAGGGCTACCGCCGCCGGTGAAGGGCATTGCAGATACGGGTTTTGTAGTTGCGTTCCTGAATCGCAGAGATCGCTACCACGCCTGGGCCGCCGGATTGGCATCACAACTCTCGGAGCCCCTGCTGACCTGCGATGCCGTGCTCTCTGAAGCAGCCTTTCAGCTCGGGAGCAGTTTTGCAGTGCTCGGGCTGATCGAAGATGGCCTGCTGAAACCGGAGTTCGTGGTGGCTGACCATCTGCCGCAACTTGCGCATCTCGCGCGGCGCTATCGCGATCGGGCCCCAGGTTTCGCCGACCTCTGCATCATTCGTTTGAGCGAACTCTACCGCTCGCACAAAGTCGTTACGGTTGACGGCGACTTCCGCATCTACCGCCGCAACGGTCGCGAAGCTATTCCGCTGATCATCCCTCGCGAATAGGGCGATGACCCAGCGTCCTGTTGTTCTGTGCTGGCGGCTCACATTACAAAAGTAACGGCAGCGGGTTCTCCGCTGCCGTTTGCCTCCATTCGAATCGCGGCGCGCTAGGCGGCTGCCACCGGGTCGCCGGCGATGACTTTCTCGCGCACCTGTTCGTCGCGGCGCTCTTCGCGGGCGCTCGAAGGCAGGGCAACGTCAATCACGTCACGCACGTGGCGGACGTAGTGAATCGTGACGCCCTCCAGTTGCTCTTTCGTCAGGTCTTCATCGACGTTCATTTTATTGTCGGCGGGGAAGATGACGTCTTTTACATTGGCGCGCTTGGCGGCCAGGAATTTTTCTTTCACGCCTCCGATGGGCAGCACGTGGCCGCTCAGCGTGATCTCGCCCGTCATGGCCAGCAGCGGCTTCACCGGCCGGTCCGTCAGCAGCGAAATCAGCGCTGTGGCAATCGTGATGCCGGCCGAAGGTCCGTCTTTCGGAATGGCGCCCGCCGGCACGTGCACGTGAATGTCGTTCTGCTGGAATACTTCGTCGCCAATGCCGAGCTGCACCGCGTTTGAGCGCACCCAGGTCAGCGCCGCTTCCATCGATTCATGCATCACTTCCTTCACCTGGCCCGTGACCTTGAACCCGCCTTTGCCTTTCATCTTGTTGGCTTCAATGAACAGCACATCGCCGCCCGCCGGCGTCCACGCCAGTCCCACGGCAACTCCGGGGCGTTCGGTGCGCTCGGCAATTTCCGTATCTACCCGGATCTTGATGCCGCCCAGGAACTCCTGCACGACCTCGCGCGTTACCACCAGCTTGTCCGTTTTGCCTTCGGCGATGCGGCGCGCCTGCTTGCGGCAAATGGTCCCGATGTTGCGTTCCAAATTGCGCACGCCGGCTTCACGCGTGTAATGCCGAATGATGTGGCGCACGCTCTCTTCCGGTATTTCGATCTGCTCGTTGGTGACGCCGTTTTCCTGCGTCTGCCGCGGAATCAGGTAGCGGAAGGCAATGTGCACCTTCTCGTCTTCCGTGTAGCCCTGCAGGTCGATGATTTCCATGCGATCGCGCAGCGGCTCCGGAATCGGATCGAGCATGTTGGCGGTGGTGATGAACAGCACCTTCGACAAATCAAACGGCACATCGAGGTAGTTGTCGCGGAAGGTGGCGTTCTGCTCCGGATCAAGCGCCTCGAGCAGCGCCGCCGCCGGATCGCCGCGGAAATCGCGCCCCACTTTATCAATTTCATCGAGCATGAACACCGGGTCGTTGGTTTCGGCGCGGCGAATGCCCTGGATAATCTGGCCGGGCAATGCACCAATGTAGGTGCGACGATGGCCGCGGATTTCCGCTTCATCGTGCACGCCGCCGAGCGAGAGTCGCACGAACTTGCGCCCCAGCGAGCGCGCAATGCTCTTGCCCAGCGACGTCTTGCCCACGCCGGGAGGGCCCACGAAGCACAGGATCGGGCCCTTCATGTCGGGCTTCAGCCGGCGCACGCTGAGGTAATCGAGAATGCGGTCTTTAACCTTCTCCAGGTCGTAGTGGTCGGCGTCGAGGATTTCTTTCGCCTTCGGAATGTCGACTTCGCCGCCGCTCGATTTCGCCCACGGCAGCACCGCCAGCCACTCAATGTAATTGCGGGTCACCGAGTAATCGGCCGCCATCGGCGACATGCGCTGCAGCCGGTTCAACTCTTTCATCGCCTCTTTCTTCACGTCTTCCGGCATGCCCGCAGCTTCAATCTTGGCGCGCAGGTCTTCCACGTCCTTCTGGCCTTCGTCGGCTTCGCCCAGCTCCTTCTGGATCGCCTTCATCTGCTCGCGCAGGTAATACTCGCGCTGCGTCTGCTGCACGCGGTCCTGCACTTCGGTCTGGATCTTGTTGCGAAGCTGCTGCACTTCCACTTCTTTGGCCAGGTGCTGGTTGATGCGGTCAAGCCGAACCTTAATGTCACTGGTCTCAAGGATCTCCTGCTTGCCGCGGGTTGAAAGCGAGGGCAGGGAACTGGCCACAAAATCAACCAGCCGGCCCGGGTCTT
Source organism: Terriglobia bacterium (assembly GCA_021323935.1). Taxonomy (GTDB): domain Bacteria; phylum Acidobacteriota; class Terriglobia; order Terriglobales; family Acidobacteriaceae; genus JAFAIN01. The sequence continues at coordinate 9,936 of JAJPJZ010000218.1, forward strand.
CGATGTTGGTCGCCACTGTGGCCAACTCATCGCTCAACGTCGGCGAGCCCGAGACGATCTGCTGGAACAGCGTCAGCACGTTGCGCTGCAGCGCTTCCATTTCCGGCGTCTTGATGTTGGCAGGTTCCGGAATGGTCTCAATGTGCGCGCGCATATAAGGCTGGAGCTGCGTGTATTCGCGCATGTGGACCCGCTCCATGCCCTCGGCAAACACGAACAGGCTCTGGTTCGGCATCTTGACCACTTTGTGCACCGTGGCCAGGGTGCCAACCGTAAACAGGTCAGTGGGTTGCGGCGCGTCAACGCGCGCTTCGCGCTGCGCCACCACGATGATGGTCTTATCTTCGCCCAGCGAATTTATAAGCTGTACTGAGCTCTCGCGGCCTACCGTAAGAGGAAGCACCGCATGGGGGAACAACACGGTATCGCGCACCGGCAACACCGGCAGCTCGCGACGTTGAATTTCGCCCGAGGGCTCAGAACTCTCTACTGTGAATGTATGTTCTGCCATCTTGCTCCTGAGCGTATCATGCTCAAGCTAGGTTGAGCGTTCGATACTCAAACTAATGATGCCTCTTAGATGTTTGCAGTTCCTGAAAGATGCAAGCCCGCCCAAAACCGAAGAGCCTCGGAACTCGAATCCCAATTTGCCGCTTTTCAAAACCGCTGGATTCTACACCTCGCGGTTGTGCAAGGAGAATGAAGCGAGGATGCACTCGACTGTCTAAAGTCACCGCCGCGCACTCTTGCAAGGTTCAGTCGTTCCCGGCGGCACGGTAGATGCCCAGCACCCGCACAAAATCAGAAATTTCCTGCAGATGACGAATGGCGTTGCGAGCGCGCTCGTCGTCGCCATTCAGGATATCGACAAAGAAAACGTACTCCCACGGGCGCCCGCGTACCGGCCGGGATTCAATTTTGCTCAGGCTGATATCGCGCAGCGCAAAGACGCTCAACGACTTGAACAGTGCTCCCGGTGCGTTTTTCAGGCCGTAAGCCAGAGACGTCTTGTTGGCGTCGTCGGGCACCGCTTTCTGGCGGCTCACGTGAAAAAATCGCGTGAAATTCTGCTTGTCATCTTCAAGCCCGCTGCGCAGCACCATGCCGCCGTGCTCCGTCGCGGCGCGCGGCCCGGCAATGGCGGCGGCATCGGCCAGGCCGCCACTGACCACGTGCTTCACGCTGCCGGCCGTGTCGTAGGCGGGTTCGGCGCGAATCTGCGGGTTGCGGGCGAAAAAATCGCGGCATTGTGCCAGCGCCACCGGATGCGAGAACACCCGCCGAATGTCGCCGAAGCCGACCCCGCGTGGCGCGATGAGGTTGTGCTCGATGCGGAGCCGCAGCTCACCCCGCACAAAGAACGGGTACTTCAGCAGCAAATCAAAGTGCTCGCCTACCGGGCCGGCAAGCGAGTTCTCAATCGGGATCACGGCAGCATCAGCGCGCCGCGTGTCCAAAGCCTCGAAAACCTCGGCTGATACCGGGCAGGGCAGGACGGCATAGCCGGGCAGCATCTCGAGGGCTGCCTGGTGGCTGAAGGAGCCGAGCTCGCCCTGGATGGCGACCTTACGCGAGGAACCACCGGCGGCCGCAGCCGAGACTCGGCTCCGGCGGCTTCTCTCTGCTTTCTGTCGTTCTGTCCTGGGGAGAGCGTGTTTCGCCATCATTTCGCTAAATTCCGAAGCAGCAGGAGCTTACGAATCGTTGCAACCCCGCTGGCAGGTGACCGCACCCAACCTATCAGCGAATAGGCGAAATTCAAAACCTCGGTGGAGGCGGCGATGTTGTGGACCCTTTTTATAGTGCTGCTGGTGTTGTGGTTGCTCGGAGTAGTGAGCAGCTACACGCTTGGCGGATTTATTCACATCCTGCTGGTGCTGGCTGTAATTGCCCTGATCTTCCAGCTTGTCGGAGGGCGCCGCACCGTGGCGTAACGGGCAGGACCAACGATTTTTGCTTACAGAGGAGGAGAACACCGTGAATAAGGACCAAGTGAAGGGGAAAGGCAAAGACATCATGGGGCGCATGGAGCGCCAGGTCGGCGAATGGACCGGCAAAGAAGACAGCCAGGTGAAGGGCGCCGGCAAACAGGTTGAAGGCAAAGCCCAGCAGGCGCTCGGCAAATTGAAGCAGGCCGGCAGCGACCTGAAGCGCGATCTGGAGCGCAAGAGTGACGAGCATGCCGAAGATCGCAACCAGCAAAACCGCGATCGCAACGCCGCTTAATCTGGCGTAAGCGAAGATTAAAGCAAGCGAAGAGTAAGGGAGCATGGGAGAAGAGGGCGCTGGAACACAGCGCCCTCTTTTATTGCGGCAGGGCCTTCTGCATCACTAGCGCGTCAAGCCCATTGGAATAGTAGGCGCGTATGGTGCGCATAATGCTGTACTGGTGCCGTTGATAGAACGCAATGGCGGCGAGGTTATCGACCGCGGTCTCAAGCGTAACGGAGCGGCACCCGCAACGCACCAGGCGCTCCTCGGCCGCCAGCAACAGGCCGCGGCCAATGCCTTTGTGGCGCGCCGCGGCCACCACATCGATGGTGATGACGTGGCCGGTGCGGTTGCGCATGGCGCGCGCCACGATGAAGCCCAGGATCTCGCCGGCGGCTTCCGAAACCAGGGTAAATGCCCCCTGCAGGCGCATGTAAAAGCGAAGCTCCGCGCGCGAATAAGCCAGGTCGTGGTCGAAGCAGGCCTGATCGATCGACCAGAGACGCGCGAAATCGCTTTCGATGAACTCTCGAATCGCGGCTGCGGCGGCGGGTTTGACCAGCGCGGGTTCCACTCGGAATCAGTTTAGCCCACGTTGCGGGAGACAATTTTTTGACAACTTGCCCTGGCGCTCCGCCCTGAGCTGCGGGCGTATAATCCGCGTAACTGTTGCTCAGCCCAACCCTCTCCCGGGTTTCAAGGACAGCAGTTCAATGCGGCAGCATGTGTTCCACCACACGTCGTGGCCGCAGGAGGGTCACATGATCCGCTTCAGTTCCTGGCGGCTGGCCGTTCCGGCCTTGGTGATTTCAGCGACAATTCCGGTTTTTGCCTTCCAGTCGTCGGGCGGCGGGACGAGTTCGGGCGGGAGCGGCTCGCACGGCGGCAGCACGGGATCGAGCCCATCGGTTGTGGTGCCGTCTCCGCAACGGCAGCAGAACACGCCGACATTTCAGCGGCCCATTCTGATCATGGGCAGAGTCGTGATGGAAGATGGTTCGCCGCTGCCGCAGCGGGTGGCCATCCGGCGCACCTGCCAGGGCACCAGGACGCAGCGCGAAACCTTCACGGATGCGCATGGAACGTTCTCCTTCCAGATTGGAGGCATCCAGGCCATGCAGACTGCGCCTGACGCTTCCGACAGCGGCGGCAGCGTGAACCCCATGAGCCAGGCGAACGGCGATCCCTTGAGCCAGCCGATGGGCATGAGCGCGCCCGGCCCTACCATGAGCGGATCGATCGAGCAGCAAATCTGGAGCTGCGAAATTGTGGCTGACCTGCCGGGCTACCGGTCTGATGTAATTCCGCTGGCCGGCCGCCACGTCATGGATGATCCCGACGTAGGCACGATCGTGTTGCACCGCGTGGGCGCTGTGAGCGGCTCGATGGTCAGCGTCACCAGCATGCAGGCGCCAAAAGAAGCTCGCAAGGACCTGGAGAAGGGACGCGCGCTCATGGCCAAGGGCAAGGTGCCGGAGGCGCAGGCGCTTGCCGAAAAAGCCGTCAGCGCATATCCGCAATACGCCGAGGCATGGTTCCTGTTGGGCCAGACCCATGCCCGCCAACAGGCCTTCGACCAGGCGCGCGCCGATTTGGCGAAGGCCGTGCAAGCCGACCCCAAGTTCATGCCGCCATATCTTTCGCTGGCAGAGCTCGCCGGCCTGGCCAGACAGTGGGACGAAGCTGACAGAATGTCGGCGAAGGTGATGGAGTTGGACGGCGTAGATTTTCCCGCCGCGTTTTATATCAACGCGGTCGCGAATTTTAACCTTGGGCGCCTCGACATTGCCGAGAAGAGCGACAGGCGTGCCGAACAGCTCGATTCACAACATCGCGTGCCGCGAATTCAGTTGCTGCTCGGAACCTTGCTGGAGCGCAAGCACGATTACGCCGGCGCGGCCGCAGAGTATCGCCAATACCTGAAAGAAGCTCCTCAGGCCGGCGACGCGGATGAGATTCAAAAGCAGATTGCGAACCTGGAGAAAGCCACCGCCATGCCGGCAACCGCCCGGCAAACGCCGGCGGGCGCGGCTCCGGCTGCTTCTTCGCCGGCACTGCCGCAGAATCCGCCACAACATCCTTAAGTCCGAAAAATAAAAAAGGCAAAAGGGAAGACCTTCTGCCTTTGTGCTTTGCGTGAACCGTAGCGCCGCCTCTAGCGACCGGCGCTACTCGCCCGCCCCCGCGCTTTTTGGTTCCGGCGCGAACAGCGTTCCCACATTGGCTTTTTGCAGTGCGGCATTAAACGATGCCAGGTCGCTGGTCTGAATCTGCTGCCACTGCTGCAGCGCGTTCTTCAGTTCACCATCAAGCATCTGGAACACCTGAGCTGATTGCGCCGTGGGTGCGGTATCGGCGCTTTCCACCGTGCCCAGCAGGTCAAGCAGCTTGTTGGCCAGCTTGATGGGGTAGTTGAGCGGGTCTTCGCCGGCATGCGAACGAGGCTGCACCACCAGGTTTTCGACGTCATCGATTTTCTTGTCGAGCGCCTTGGCCTGGTCGGATAGCTGCTTCGCCTGCGGGTTGTTGCTTTGCGACAGCCGATACTCCAGGTCGTCGAGCTGGCTGCGCAGGTCGATCATACGATTGGCTTCGCTGTTGGCGCGGTTGATGTCATCCCAGATGCGATTGCCCAGGTCGTGCTGCTGGCGAAGGTCTTCGGTGGTGACCTTCAGCCGCGGGTCAAGCTTGATTTCAAGCGGCTGAGTTTCGCTCTTGCCGTTGGCGGTGAGCCTGACCTGATATTGGCCGGGCATGGCGAACATGCCTTGTGCGCGCCCGCCCCACACCGCGAGGCCGGGAACTGTGGCGGCCGATTCGCCGCGCAGGTCCCAGGTAAAGCGGTTGAGGCCGGCATGTGCATTGAGGCGAGCCGGCGGCGGGCCGAAGAATTCTTCCTCGGCAGAGAATTCGCCGGCAGCCTGCGGACGACGGCGCGGCTGCGGTGGGCGCTCGGTTGAAAAATGACGAACCAGTTTGCCGCCGGAATCGAGCACGTCGAGCGTGACTGGCCCGGAAGGCGCGGACTTCAGATAAAAATCAATCACCGCGCCGTTCGGAGGATTCGCGCCCACGTGTGCGGAGCCGGGGAGTTGGAAGCCGCCGCCGCGGCGCGTGCGCCACGCCACCGACGGCTTAAACAGCCGCGCGTCGGCGTTGACCTGCGCGCCGCCATCGCGCAGCGCGCCGATATCATCGAGCGACCAGAAGGCGCGGCCGTGGGTGGCGACAATCAGGTCATTATCCTTGACCATGAGGTCATAGATCGGGACGTGCGGCAGGTTCATCTGCAGCGACTGCCAGTTCTCGCCATCATCAAACGAGACGTAAACACCGTCTTCGGTGCCGGCAAACAGCAGCCGCGGGTTGACCGGATCCTGGCGTACGGCGTGAACAAAATCGGTTGCGCGGATTCCGTTGGTGATTGCGCGCCAGCTTCGGCCGAAATCGGTGGTCTTGAAGATGTAGGGCTTGAAATCATCCTGCCGGTAATTGTTGATGGCGACGTAAGCGGTTCCGGCGTTGTGATGCGAGGCATCAATCTGGCTCACCGTTGACCATTCAGGAAAGCCTTTGGGCGTGACGTCGGTCCAGCTTTGGCCATCGTTCTGCGTAATGTGAACCAGGCCGTCGTCGCTTGCCGCCCAGATAACGCCTTTTTGCACCGGCGAAGGCGAGATGACAAACACAGTGTCGTAATACTCGACGGAAGTGTTGTCTTTGGTGATGGGCCCGCCGGCCGATTGCTGCTTGCTCTTGTCGTTGCGGGTCAGGTCCTGCGAAATGGCGGTCCAGTGCTTGCCCTGGTCGGTGGTGCGGAACACGACCTGCGCGCCGTGGTACACGGTGTTGGGGTCTTGCGGAGAGATGGCGATGGGCGCGGTCCACTGGAAGCGATACCTCAAATCGGCAGCTCCGTGCCCCATAGGGTTTTCCGGCCAGGGATTGATCTCCAC
>JAJPJZ010000344.1 GCA_021323935.1 Terriglobia bacterium
TATTCGCCCCTCAGGATTGCGGCCGGGTGAATGCGCCGCAAAATGCCGAGCGGCGCCGAAGCCGCCACCAGCGCCAGCGCCACACCCGCGGCCACGATCATCGGCAGTAAACCGAACTGCGGCCTCACGGCAACGCCGAAGCTGGCGCTGCCAATCCATTCCGCTACGCCCAGGCCGATTGCGAAGCCAAGCAGCGCGCCGAGGAGGCCGACCACCGCCGCCTCAGCCGCAAAGAAACCGGCAACCAGTTTTTCCGAGGCGCCAATCGCCTTCATCACGGCAAAGTCACGACGGCGATCAAGCACCCAAGACAGCAGCGTCGCAAACACGCACAACGCCGAAGTCGCAATGACGGCCAGCGTCGTCCACAGCAGCATGGCCCGCGTGCGGCCCAGTACGCGCGTCTCTGCTTCCACCATCTGGCGCACCGGCCTGACCTGCGCTTCCGGAATCGCCGCCTGCAATCTTTCCATCGTGCTCTTCACCTGCTCGGGCGCGCCGGGAATGCGGAGCTCAACAACCGAGGGCGAGACCCCGGTCCAGGTCTTCAGCGCTGAAAGATCGATATAGATGCGGCTGTCTTCGTCTCCGCCCGTCTTCAACGTGGCGACGGGCGTGACTGCGAGCTCTTTGCCGCCGAACCAAAGGTCAATTTCGCCATCGCCGCCCACCACCGCGGCGGCGCGCTCGCCAACCAACGCTTCCGGGCGAGGTGAGTTTGCCGCAGGCCAGCGCGCTGCTGACCACCACGTATTCAGCGCCCTGGCGCGGGCAAAATCGGTTCCCGCAACCACCACGGGAGTTCCGCGAAGTCCAGCAGAAGTGCGGGCAATCACGTAGGAGTAGGGCACAGCCACAAACGCAGGATCAGCGCCGGATTCGGAGTTGATCGCCGCCAGGGCAGCCTCACCCAGTGCGTTGCCTTCGGGCGCTGCCACGATAACGTTGGCGCCATATCCGCGAAAATCGGCGCGGAGCCGGGATTGAGAATCGCCGTAGAGACTCAGCAATGCAGTGGCCACCGCCGCCGAGACGGTAATCGCAACCAGCGCACCGGCTGCACGCCCGCGGCGCAGCACAGTTGCGCGCACCAGCACGCGAAAAAACATCGCGGAACGGCTGCCTCGTCGCGCGCTGCTCATGCGTCGCCTCGCAGCACGAGGGCAGGGTCGAGCCGCAGCGCCCGCCTGATTGAAGTCGCGCTGCCCAGCAGCGTCACTCCCACGGCCAATGCCAGGATGATGGGCAGCGTGACAGGCTGCGCCTGAATTTCAGAGCTGAACACCGATTCGCCAATGAAGCGCGCAATCAGCGCGCCCAAGGCAAAGCCCACCAGGCCGCCGATTAAGGCGAGCACGATCGCCTCTGAGAGGAACAGAGCCGTAATTGCCGCGCGGCCTGCGCCGATGGCTTTCATCAACCCGATCTCGCCGCGCCGTTCGAGTACGCTGGTTGCCATTGCCGCCGAAACCGCCAGCGCGGCCGCCAACAGCGCCGCCACCGAGATCAGCAGCATCAGCCCGGCTATGCGCGAGAGCACGCGCCCTTCATTCTGCGCCACCTGGCGGATCTGCTCGGCGTGCGCATTCGGAATCGCTTCTTCAATCTGCAGCGCGATGGAATTGGCATAGGGCGAACAGTACCAGCGGTCGTAGTCGGCCTTGCCCATCAACCGCGGGTCGCGCCGCGCGAAGTCATCTTCGGGCTTGGTCATCGCGCTGACGTAAACCTGCTGCACGGCTCCGGGCCTGTTTGCGATTGCCTGTGCGATGGCCAACGGAATGATGAGCGCGCCGTCAGTCGCGGTATCGGCCGAAACCACTCCCGTGATGGTGAGCGTGCGCCCGTTCAGCCGCACGCGATCCCCGGTTCCGAGTGACCTTGCCTGTGCCAGCGTGGCGCCGATCAGGGCCTCATCGGCGTCATCGCGCGGCCACGCCCCCGTTACCTTCCACCAGGGAAAGGTGTTGCGCACGCCTTCTATGCTGGCCTGCTTGCCGGCGGCGACGGGCTTGGCAAACCATGTTCCGATGACCGCAGAATCGCTGCCGTTCAACTCGGCATGCAGCGGCAGCATGGGCGCAAAACCCAGGATGTTGTGCTCCCAAAAAATTGTTTTCAGCCGGCTCAGGTCGCCTTCGCGCAGGAAACCGCCCTCGGTGGCAGGCCTCAGCTCAACGCCGCCCAGGTTCAGGTCGAGCCCAGCGTCCTGCGGCGTCACCAGGATGTTGGCGCCGAAGCTGCGCAATTCGCGGTTCATCTTGTCGCCAACGTCGGTGGCGACAGCCAGCATTGCGGTTGCAACCGCGATTCCCAACGTGATGGCCACTCCGGCGAGCAGCTTGCGTCGCCGCTGCCGCAAGAACGATTGCATCAGCAGGCGCGCAAACATCAGTGCTTCCCAAAGTGACCGGCTGCGGCGGCCAGATCGCCTTCAGCAATGACGACCGCATCGGCCTGGGCGGTTGATTTCAGAGGAATGGGATTGCAGCCGCCCGGCTGCCCCACCGATTGCGGGTTGACTGGCGCGGCGCAGTTGCGGCACACCAGGCCATTGGCGGTCCTGGAGAATCCCTGCGAGCCGCAAATCTGGCAAGCGTCAAGCACAGAAGCCACTTTGCCGTCGGGTTTGCGATAGAGCAGGAAGCGCACTTGAACGCCGTTCTCTACCGCCTGGTAGCGGTGCAGGTCGCCATCGGCGAGGTCGGCAGTCGGAATGGTCGCTACGCCATTGCTGAAGGTTACGGGCGTGGCCGGAGGCGCCGCATTCGCGGTCTTGGCGTAAATGAATTGTGCCGTTACCAGCAGGATAAAAATGAACGAGCACGAATACACCGCGCCCATCCACAGGCGTTCGCGGCGCGCCGACCACTGCGCCTTCCGGCGCTCCGCATTCGACGATGCGGCGAGCGGCTTCGGCTCGCGGCGGCGCTGCTCAAACAGGATCATCAGCCCGGCCAGCGCCAGGATAGTTACAAAAAAGAACATGTCGTTGCGGACGACGGGGCCGACCAGCGCCATTTCACGTGGCGACGACGGCAACACGCCGTCTTCCGAGAGCTCGTGCAGCCCGCTGATCACCAACTGGAAGGCAACAAACATCAGGATCACGGTGGTGACCCGGAAGAACTTGCGCAGGTTGATGCGGACGCTGCCTTTCACAAACATCACGCCGAACAGCACTGCCGCCAGCACGCCGGCTATCGTTCCAAGCAGGCTTACAAACTCGCTGGTCGAAGGCGAAATGGCTGAGAGCACCAGCACGGTCTCAACGCCTTCGCGCAAAACCATGAGGAAAACGAAGCCGAACAAGCCAAACTTGCTGCCGCTGGTGGTCAAGCCGCCGACCCGGTCTTCAATTTTGCCTTTCAGGCTGCGGGCCATCCGTGCCATGAACACCACCATGCTGATGACAAAAACCGCCGCCCCCAGCATCACCCAACCTTCAAAAACGTCCTGGTTGTAGGCCATGCGCGAAATCACAATGGCCACCGCGATGCTGCCGGCAAAGGCCGCTGCCAGGCCGGCATACACTACCCTGCGAAGCTCCGGCCTGCCGACTTTCGCCAGGTATGCCAGCACGATTCCGATGACCAGCGCCGCCTCAACTCCCTCGCGCAGCGTGATGATGAATTGCGGCATTACAATCGCATCTTTCTGTAAGTGTTGATGTTAGGCACGCTTGCCCGTTCCATCAGCTTACTTTATAAATATACGACCAAAATGGTCGCCTTGTATATACGACCAAATTGGTCGCCTACTCGCAATCTGTAAGGAGACAAATGGCCGCCTACGTCCGAATTGGGAGCACGGCCGAAATGCCGACGCCCGGCCAGGCGCGTGAATTCTCCGCCGCGGGCCGCATGGTATGCGTTGCCAACGTAGGCGGCCGGTTGAGCGCAATGGATAACGTCTGCCTGCATCGCGGCGGTCCGCTCGGCCAGGGGTTTATTAGCGGCGGCAAAGTAGTGTGCCCGTGGCATGGCTGGGAATTTGATCCGTTGACGGGAGCGGCCACGCACAATGCCGCGGCCTGCGTGCCGGTTTACCCGCTTAAGATTGAAGGTGATGATGTGCTGGTGCTGATTTCCTGATCGCGCTGCCTCGTTCGCGACCAGTGCGTAAATATCCAGCAACCGAGTTTCAAGCCTGACAGTGTTCACCAAGATTCAGCAGATCGTTCGCTCGATTCCCAGGGGCAAGGTTTCCACCTACGGCGCGGTCGCCCGGGCGGCGGGCTTTCCCGGTGCAGCCCGGCAGGTGGTGTGGGCGTTGCGGGCTGCGCGCGGGCTTCCCTGGCATCGCGTGCTCGCAGCCAAAGGGAGGATCGCTCTTCCCGGTGAGCACGGCTTTGAGCAGCGCCTGCGCCTGCAAGCTGAAGGGGTCACGTTTATTGGCGCGCGCGTGGACCTGGAAAAGCACGAATTCAAGTTTTCCAGGCGCAAGCCGCGCCGAGCTGCTGCGCGCCGGCAGGCGAATTGAATTCCACAGAAACAGGGGACTAAAATTAAGCGGTCAACATACCTGATTGCTCAGGTATTCCGCAGCCGCAGTCCCAGCGGCTTCTCCTTTAACGAGCGCCAGCCGCCGCCACCGGGCGGTGGCGACGGAATGACGCTCTTGTCCCCCAAGAAGGAGGTTGTTCGATGGCTCAGAATCAAGACACCCGCAACCAGTCAACCAGTGGCCAATCAGGATCCGGCAGCTCATCAGGATCCGGCAGCTCGTCGGGATCGCAGCAGGACAGCAGCCGCAAGCCTTCCAGTGGAACCCAGTCCTCCTCGGGAAGCCAGGGCCAGGGCAGCAGCAGCGGCGATTACAGCTTCCGCTGCAAGGATGCCGGCCACAATGACTGCAATTGGGAAACCAAGGGCCGCAGCGAAGATGAAGTGCTGCGCAACGTAGAGCCGCACGCCAAACAGCAGCACAGCGTGGGCAACTTCAACGACGTTCGCGACAAGGTTCGCGGCGCCATTCGGCGCTCCGCAGCCTGACCCGTACCCGCCAGCCAGTAGCCGGCCACCACTGCCGGTTACTGGCCGGCTACCGCTCCGCTTCCCGCCAGGCCCAGCTCCGGCGCCGCCGCCTTCATCGCCTCAATGCAGAACGCAATGTGGTCCTCGAGCTCAACGCCGAGTTCCTGCGCGCCTTGAATAATGTCGTCGCGGCTCACGCTGCGCGCGAATGCCTTGTCCTTCATTTTTTTCCGCACTGACCTGGCTTCAACTTCGGCGAGCGACTTGCCCGGCTTGACCAGCGCGGTTGCGGTGATGAACCCGGCCAGTTCGTCGCAGGCGAACAGGGCCTTTTCCATGGGCGTCTGGCGCGCGACGCCGCTGTATTGCGCGTGCGACATGATGGCGCGGCGAATGTCGTCAGGCCAGCCGCGCTCGGCCAGGATTTTATTTCCGGCGAAGGGATGCGACACGTCTTCATCGATGCCGTTGGCGGGATCGGGAGCGCTGGGCCAGCGCTCGTAGTCAAAATCGTGCAGCAAGGCCGTCATCGACCATTTTTCTTCGTCCTCGCCAAACTTGCGGGCGTAGGCCCGCATGCACGCTTCCACCGCCAGTGCGTGTTTGCGCAAACTTTCTGATTGGGTGAACTCAGTTAGTAAACGCCAGGCATCAGCTCGATTTTTCGCGCTCTGCATGAATGATGTGTTCTCTTTTCCTCAGTTTTATACCGTATCTTCCGAAATAATAATTGACAGAGAAACCGACCTGCCGCACATTGTGACTGCGGTCTTCCGCAAGTATGAGTTTAGGTTCCTCGTCATTGCGGAGACTGGCTCGGTCTGCGCCTATAGGACCGACGGCGAAACGGTTTGCGCCGGCACAGGGCCGGGGTGAAGCGTTTCGGCAGGATGGAAGCAGCCACGCTCTGGCGGCCTCATCCGCACAACTCGGAATGGCCACGACGCTTGCCCCAGTTGATTCCCGGGAAGTGGTTCGTTGTGATCGCTGCCAACTCGTCCAGTTCCGGACCAACAATAATAATTGCCGGCGCTGCAAGGTCTCGCTTGATCCTGAAGAGCCCGAGATCGTTGCTGCTCCGCCTGTTGCCATTCCTGCGGCTCCGCCCCGCGCTCCGCACCTGCAGGTGGCCGTCGCCATTCGCAGCCTGAGGCAGCGCAGCGGCTTGAGCCAACGCCAACTGGCTGCGCGCATGAACGTTCCGCGCACCTACGTATCAAAGATCGAAAACGAAAAGGCCACACCGACGCTTTCGTCACTCGAGCGGCTGGCGCGCGCGCTCGAAGTGCAGGTCAGCGATCTGCTGAAGGGCGGCGTGCGCACGCATGAAGATGACGTGCGCGACTTGATCGCCGACGAGTTCGTTGCCGAAATCGTGCCTTACGTCGGTCGTTTGAACGGTATGCAATGGGCCAGCATCCTGGGCCAGGTCCGCGACCTGACGCTGCATCCGCGCCGGTCTTCGTAATTCGTTGCTGCTCCCAACCGAAGCCGGGCGAAGCTGCCCGGCTTTTTCGTTATCTTCGGCGGCCGCCGAACAGGCGATCCACTGAAATCGGGCCGCCGCCCAAGCAGATCAGGGCAAACGCCATCGCGGCCAGCGCCAGCGGAAACTGATAATTGCCCTGGCCGGTGAAGCCGTTCTTCAAGTGGACCTTAAAAATGGCGACCAGCATGTTGATGCACACCGCGAGGGAGGCCACGCGCGTGAGCAGGCCCACAATCAGCAGCAGCCCGCCAAAAAATTCAGTGCCGGCGGAAAGATAGGCCATCCAGCCCGGCAGGCCGATGGATTGCACCAGGTGGACATCGGCGGCCATTCCGCCGCGAAACAGCTTGGGAAAGCCGTGCGCCACCATGATGGCGCCCAGGGCGCAGCGCAGCACGAGCAGCGCAAGGGGCTGCAGGCGATCAAGCAAGCGAAGCATGCGTAAGAGCCTAGCAAGAATTCCAGTATTGAGCTATTACGCGATTGAGTTATCCAGGCGCTTCCGCCGCCAGTACCAGTAAAACGGCACTCCTGCCAGCACAATCACCACTCCCGCCAGCGATTCGTGCGGCCTGGCCCAGAGCGTGTTGGCGGCCCAGGCTGCTGCGCACGCCACGTAAAGGGCCGGCAGCCACGGATAACCGGTGCATCGGTAGGGACGCGGCGCCTCCGGCCGCTTGCGCCGCAGGACGAACACCGCAACCACGGTGGCGGCATAGCCAATGACGCTGGCGAACATGATGTAGGTAAAAATCTGGTCGTAGCGACCGCTCAAGGTCAGGACTCCTCCCCAGACGCATTGCGCAATCAGGGCAAACACCGGCGTTCGCCAGCGCGGATGAACTTCAGCCAGCTTGCGAAAGAACAACCCATCCTGCGCCATCGCGTAGCTGACGCGCGCGGCGCTCAGGATGTTGGCCGAGAGGGCGCCAAAACAGCTCACCGCTACCAGCGCCGCAATCCAGAAGCCGATCGCGGGAGAAAACAGCGCGGCGGCGGCAGCGCGCGCCACCGTCTCCTCCCCTGCAGCCATTTGCTGCAGCGGAATGGCGTAAAGGTAGGCGGCGTTCATGCACATGTACACCGCAGCTACGAGCAGGATTCCGGTAATCAGGGCTAACGGAACGTTCCGCGTAGGGTTCTTGACTTCCCCGGCAGCCTGGCCGATATAAATCCATCCGTCGTAGGCCCACAGCACCGCAATCAGGGCAACGCCGAAAGACGAGAGCGCGCTCCAGCCGTGCGCGCCCGGCGCTGCGGTCGAAATTGCGTGGAAATTCGCCCACGCCCCGCGCCCCACGATAAAGCCGAACACAACGAAGGCAGCCATCGCCGCGTACTTGGTCCAGCCGGCGATGTTCTGCACGATTGCGGCGCGCTTCACCCCGACGATGTTGACCAGCGTCAACAGCCAGCCGACGGCCAGCGCGACCAGGTGCACGCGCGTGAACGCCCAACCGCCGATCCGGAAGATCACGTGCTCGGCTGAAAGCACTGGGACCAACA
>JAJPJZ010000106.1 GCA_021323935.1 Terriglobia bacterium
GATCGGCGTGGTCGGCTCGACTGCCGCCGACATTTTCCTGCAGGCATTTGGGGTGATGGCGCTGGTGATGCCGTTGCCGCTCGGAATGCTGGCGTTGCGCTGGTTCCGATCGCGGCACGTAGAAGAGCCGGTGGCCAAGGCCGCAGGCGCGGGGCTGCTGATGCTGTTCAGCGCGGCGCTGCTCGGAATTCAGCCTTTCCGGTTGCGCTGGCTGCACGTGGTGCCGATTGAAGGCGTGCTGGGCCGGGTGATGGCCGACGTGCTGATCAGCTTATTTAACGTGATTGGCGCTTACATCGTGTGCAGCGCGGTAGTGGCCGTGGCGCTGTACCTTTCAACCGCGTTCAGCTTCGGCCAGCTTGAAGTCTGGATGCACACGCGGTTTGCCTTCATGTTCGCGCTGAAGCAGCGGTTTGAAGATTGGCGCGAGCGGCGGGCCAAGGCTCGCGAGGCCAGGAAGGCGGAGAAGGCGCGGGCCAAGAAGAAAGCTGTGATCGCCGCGCCCCTGGTGCAGGCGCGAACGGCGGTGCAGCCGGAATATCGCGCGCCCGAAACAGCGGCGTTCGAGCCGTTGCCGGAACCGCCGCAGCCTCAGGCGGCGTTCGCGCCCGAGGTGCCCCCGGCCGCCATGCTGGAGGCGGGCGAAGCTGAGCCGACCATCACCACCCGGGCTGACGCCGAGAAGAAGCCGAAGACCACGATGCCGAAGCTGGCCGGCAACTTCAAGCTGCCGCCGAGTTCGCTGCTGCACCGACCCGACGAGCAACAATCGATTGATGAGAGCGAACTGAAGGGCACGGCCACGGCGCTGACCGATAAGTTTGCCGAGTTCGACGTGCGCGGCGTTGTGTCGCAGATCAATCCCGGCCCGGTCGTCACCACGTTCGAGTTCAAGCCCGAGGCCGGCATCAAATACAGCCGCATCATCGGGCTTTCTGAAGACCTCTGCCTGGGCCTGCGGGCAGAAAGCATCTTGATCGAGCGCATGCCGGGCAAGGCGACGATCGGCATCCAGGTGCCGAATCGCGAGCGTGAAACGATTTGGCTGCGCGAGGTGATTGAGTCGCACGAATTCCTCGGCACCAAGTCGCGGCTGACGCTGGCGATGGGCAAAGACATCAACGGCCGCATCGTCACTTCAGACCTGGCAGCGATGCCGCACCTGCTGATTGCCGGCTCTACGGGCGCGGGCAAGAGCGTGGCCATCAACGCCATGATCATGTCGCTGCTGTACAAGGCGACGCCGCAGCAGGTCAGGCTCATCCTGGTGGACCCGAAGCGGCTGGAGCTGGGCGTTTACGAGGGAGTTCCGCATCTCTACGTGCCCATCATCACGGAGCCGAAGCTGGCTTCAAACGCACTTCGCAATGCAGTGCGCGAGATGGAGCGCCGGCTCAAGCTGCTGGCGGCGCGCGGCGTGCGCAACATCGACCAGTACAACCGCCTGTTTGACGATGGCGGCACGCCTTCGCTGTTTACTTCCGACTCGGGCGAAGAGGAGCAGCGGCCGATCCCCTACATCGTGATCATCATCGATGAGCTGGCGGACCTCATGATGCTCGACGGCAACAACGTTGAGGAATCGATCACGCGGCTGGCGCAGATGGCGCGCGCCGTCGGCATTCACCTGGTGCTGGCCACGCAGCGGCCGTCAGTGGATGTGATTACCGGGTTGATCAAGGCGAACTTCCCTGCGCGCGTGTCCTTCCGGGTGGCGACGAAAGTTGATTCGCGCACCATCCTGGACGCCAACGGCGCCGAAGCGCTGCTCGGGCGCGGCGATATGCTGTATTTGCCGTCAGGCTCGGCGCGCGTCGTGCGGCTGCACGCGCCGTTTGTTACGGAAAAAGAAATTGCCGGCGTCGTGGAGTTCTGGCGCGCGCAAGGGCTGGCGCAGTACGAACAGAGGTTCCTGGAAGCTCCACGCGAAGATGCCGAGGCCAAGGTGGATCCGGAAACCGGAGAAGTGGTGGGCAGCGAGAACGACGAATTGTTTGAAGACGCCGTGCGCCTGGTGCTGGAGTTCGGCAAGGCTTCAACTTCGCTGCTGCAGCGCCGGCTCAGAATTGGCTACGGGCGAGCCGCGCACCTCATTGACCTGATGGAGCGCGATGGAATCGTGGGTCCGGCAGATGGCCCAAAGCCTCGCGAGATCCTGAAGTCGCCCGATTGGATCAGGGAAGTGGATCAATCGCTGCGATGATCTTACGAAGTGAACGGCAGCGGCGCACTCCTGTTCACCGCTGTCCGCATCCAGTCCGATTCACTCGCCCATGACTTTGACCAGCACTCGCTTGGCTCGCTGGCCATCAAATTCGGCATAGAACACCCGCTGCCAGGTGCCGAGATCGAGCTTGCCTTTCGTGACCGGCATGATCACCTGATGATGGATGAGCAGCGCCTTCAGGTGTGAATCGCCGTTGTCTTCGCCGGTCTGGTGGTGCTGGTAATCTTCGCGAAAAGGCGCAAGGCCTTCCAGCCACTTGTCGATGTCTTCAATCAAACCAGATTCGTCATCGTTGACGTAAACCCCCGCCGTGATGTGCATGGCCGAAACCAGCACCATGCCGTCTTTGATTCCGCTCTTCTCGACGATGGCTTCGACCTGCGGCGTGATGTGCACGTACTCGCGATGGCGGCGAGTATGGAAGGTAAGGTATTCGGTGTGAAATTTCATGGTTCCAAGGTGAACGCAGTGTTTCAGCGACGTGGCGCGGTTTGCTGGTACCGCGAGCGGCGCGTCAATTGAGAAAGACCGCGCCTGGTGAGTGTAATGAATCGCGCCGCGACGAATCACCATGCCAGCAAAATGCGCAGATCGCGGACGTTGTTGCCCGTAGGGCCGGTCACAACCGCGTCGCCAAGTCGATCAAAAAGCGGGAAGGCATTGAAGCTGCGCAGGGCCTGCTCGGGATTGAGAGCTGCAGCGCCTGCCCGCTCGAGCGTTGTGCCGTCAACCACCGCCCCGGCGGCCGGGCTGTTTCCGTCGATACCGTCGGTTCCGGCGCTGATCACGGTGATGTTTTCGCCGGCAATTTTTTCGGCGCAATACAACGCAAACTGCTGATTGCGACCGCCGCTGCCGGCCGGCCCTTCAACTTTCACGGTCACCTCGCCCCCTGAGATCAGGCAGGCGCGGGAGACGCCGGTGCGCAGCTTCCGCACTTTCCTCAGCAGGTAATCGGCGGCTTTGGCGTAGTCCCAATCGTCGCACGAGTTATCCACATCGACGGCGAAGCCGGCCAGCGTGGCGCGCTCGGCACAGGCGCACTGCGCGGTGTGGTTCGACAGAATCGGCCACCAGCGGCAGGTGACGAATTCAGGATCGTCGGATTTGGGCGTCTCCTCGAGCAACTGCTGCTCGAAGGCTTCGCGAATCGCCGCGGGAAACTGCGCCGCCAGGTTATAGCGGTGGGCAATGGCATAACAGTCGCTCACGGTCGTGCTGTCAGGCATGGTCGGCCCCGATGCCAGCGAATCGAGCGCATTTTCAGGAACGTCACTCACCATGATCGAAACCTGCGCAGCGCCTGAAGCGGCGCGCGCCATGCGGCCGCCCTTCACCGCCGAAAGATGCTTGCGAATGCAGTTGATTTCGGCAATGGGCGCGCCGCAGTGGACCAGCGCCCGGTAGGTTGAGACCAGGTCAGCGAGCGAGACCTCTTCGTCGAGCGGCATTTCGACAAGCGACGAGCCGCCGCCGCTGATCAGGTAAATGACCAGCGAGTGCTGCGATTGCATCTTCAGCAGGCGCAGCATGGTTCTGGCCGCCAGCAGGGATTCGGCATTGGGCGCGGGATGGCCGCCCTTGAAGTAGCGAAAGCCGCTGAGCTGCACCTGATCGACGGGATCGACGACCACGCCGGTCAGGCCTGAGCCGGTGGTTGCTGCCAGCGCCTCCGCCATGGCGTGTGCAGCCTTGCCGAATGAAAGCACCAGCACGTTGCTGAAGTTTGAGAGATCGTAAAGATCGTCACCGATGCGCAGAGCGCCGCCATCGTATTGCACGTGCTTTGCAAACGCGCGCGGAATGCTGCTTTCAGCCAGCGCGCCAAGGAAGATGCTGCGCGCCGTTTCGCGCATGCGCTCGAAAGCCGCGGCACTGGCGGCCTGGGGCGCGGGGCGCGGCTTGGCGCGTTCTGGCACGTTGTCGATTATAGAGAGAGGGATTCGATCCAGGTGGCAATCACGTTGCGCAACTCGTCGAGTTGCGACGCGAAGAAGTGATCGGCTTCGCCCACAATCACCAGCTTCTTAGGACCGGCGGCAACGGCGACGATTTGCTCAAGCTGCGTGCGGGAGGCATATTGATCGCACCCGCCGCTGGCGAACAGCTTGGGTTTCGAGCAGTCGCGCAGAAAGTCGTATTGATACGCGCGCCCTTCGGCGGCAACCGGTGTGCCCAGCGAAATCAATGCCTTCACGCGCGAGTCGTTGCACGCCACCGGCATACCCACTGCAGCGCCGAAGGAAAATCCCGCAAAGATGACAGGCAGGTGAAACTCGCCATCCAGCCACTCGAGGGCGGCGCCAACGTCGTCGCGCTCGCCACGGCCGGCGTTGTGCTCGCCTTCGCTCAATCCAGCGCCGCGAAAGTTGAAGCGCAACACCGGAAATCCGAACCCGTTCAGCGCTTTCATTGCTGCGTACACAACCTTGTTGTGCATGGTCCCGCCGAACATCGGATGCGGATGGCACACCAGCGCGCCATATCGCGCGTTGGCCTCGCCGGTATTCAGCAGCGCCTCCAGCCGCCCGGCCGGCCCGGTGATGAAGTAGCTCTTGATCTCGCCTGCCATGATGCCAGCCACCATCTTATAGACTGAAGAGATGGAAACCGCGACCGAGAACCGGCTGGCACAGGCGGCGTCTTCTTACCTGCGATCGGCGGCGCATCAGCCGATCCAATGGTACGAATGGGGCGAAGCAGCGTTCAGGGCAGCCAAGGAACAAAACAGACCGATGTTGCTCGATATCGGCGCGGTGTGGTGCCACTGGTGCCACGTCATGGACCGCGAATCGTATGAGCAGCCCGAAGTGGCGCAGATCGTCAATGAGAACTTTATCGCCATCAAGGTTGATCGCGACGAACGCCCCGATGTGGATAGCCGCTACCAGGCGGCGGTGCAGGCAATCAGCGGGCAAGGCGGCTGGCCGCTCACTGTGTTTCTTACGCCCGAGGGCAAGCCGTTTTTCGGCGGCACGTATTTCCCGCCCGAGGAGCATTGGGGCCGGCCCAGCTTTAAGCGCGTGCTGCTCTCAATTGCACAGGCCTATCGCGAACGTCACGGTGATGTGACCGAATCGGCTGACGCAGTCATGGCGGCGCTGGCCCAGGCGGAGACGTTCAGCGGAAGCGCGGGCAGGATCTCGCCGCACGTCGTCGATCAGGTCATCGCTTCGGCGCTGAACATGTATGACCCGCAGAATGGCGGCTTCGGCGCCGCGCCAAAATTCCCGCATCCGAGCACGGTTGACCTGCTGCTGTACCGCTACGCTGAAACCGGAGACACGCGAATTCGCGAATGCGTCGTGACAACCCTCACCAGGATGGCGCGAGGCGGCGTCTATGACCAGCTTGCCGGTGGCTTCCACCGCTACTCGGTTGACGAACGCTGGGTGGTGCCCCACTTCGAGAAGATGAGTTATGACAACTCAGAGCTGCTGAAGAACTACGTCCACGCCTGGCAGGCCACGGGCGAGCCGATGTTCGCCGTCGTGGCGCGCGACATTGTGCGCTGGATGGACGAGTGGCTCAGCAACCGCGAGCATGGCGGGTTCTATGCCTCACAGGATGCCGACTACTCGCTCGACGACGATGGCGACTACTTCACCTGGACGCTGGCTGAAGCTCGCGACCTCCTGAGCGAAGACGAGTTGCGCGTCGCCAGCCTCTACTACGACATCGGTGAGACCGGCGAGATGCACCACGACCCGGCGCGCAACGTGCTCCACGTCCGTGCCGAACTCGGCGAAATCGGCGTCCGGCTTGGCATGCGGGCTGAGCAGGTGGAAGCGCTGCTGGCGTCGGCAAAGGCCAAGATGTATGCCGCGCGGCTGAAGCGGCAAACGCCTTACATCGACAAGACCATATACGTGAACTGGAACGCGCTTTGTGTTTCGGCGTATCTGGCCGCAGGCCGCGTGCTGCAGATGCACGATGCGCGGGCATTCGCGCTGCGCTCGCTTGACCGCATTCTTTCTGAAGCCTGGAGCGAGCGCTCCGGCGAGCTGAAACACGTGATTGCTTATTCTGAGCATGCCGCCCGAAGCGCAGGAAGCCACGCGCCTTCGTCGCCGTCGGGGCTGCTGGATGATTACGCCTTCGCCGCCTCGGCGTGCCTCGACGCCTGGGAAGCCACGGCTGATATCAGCTACTTCAAGTTCGCGCGTTCCATTGCCGACGCCATGATTGCGCGATTTTTTGATGCCGGCAGCGGCGGCTTCCATGACGCGCAGCCCTCCGCTGACGCGCTCGGCGCGCTCATCGCGCGGCGCAAGCCGTTCCAGGATTCACCCACACCCAGCGGCAACTCGTCGGCTGCCATTCTTCTGCTTCGCCTGCACGCCTTGACCGGCGAGCAGGCCTACCGCGAGCGCGCTGAATCTACGCTGGCGTGTTTCGCAGGCGCTGCGGCCCAGTTTGGAATTTTTGCCTCGACGTTCGCGATTGCCGTCATGATGCACGGCCGCCCGCACTCCGAGGTGTGCGTCATCGGCAGCGATGCCGCGGCTGATGCGATGTTTGCGGCCGCCGTCGCACCGCTGGCGGTGAATCGCTCAGTGCTGCGCCTGCGCGCCGCACAGCTTAACGGGCCGCTGCTTCCGCCCGTGCTGGCCGCCACTCTTCCCGCGCTGCCGGTTCCATTGCAACAGCGGAGTTTTGCGGTGGTTTGCTCAGGCTCAGCGTGCCGGCCGCCGGTCCACGACGCGGATGAACTGGCCAGCCTGCTCGCCGAATCAGGCCCGCGCTGAACACCGTTGTTCCGCCGGCCCGGTTTATCGCTACAATCGCTTCCCCGGCACCTTGCCATGCCTTTCTCGCTCGAAGTGGCCGCCAAATCGGACGTAGGCCGCGTGCGCACCAACAATGAGGACAACTTCGCTTACGACCTCCGCTACGGTGTCTTCGTGGTGTGCGACGGCATGGGTGGGCAGGCGTATGGCGAGGTCGCCAGCAAAATCGCAGTGCAGGCAGTGCTTGATATGTTTCGCTCGCCTGCGCACAACCCGGCTCTGGCCAGCACGCGCGCTGAATACCTGGCCGCGGCGGTAGTTTCAGCCAACGCATCGGTGCGCGCTGCCGAAAAAGAGCAGGCCGACCGCGCGGGCATGGGCACAACCATCGTGACGCTGCGGATCGATTCAGGCGTAGCGGCAGTTGCGCACGTCGGCGACAGCCGCGCATATCTTTGGCGCGGTGGAACCCTGAAGCCGCTCACCGAAGACCATTCGCTCGTCGCCGAGCAGATGCGCCGTGGATTGATTACGGCCGAGCAGGCGGAGTCTTCAAGTTGGCAAAACGTGCTGCTGCGGGCGCTGGGCGCAGCCGACGAAATTGAAGTCGATATTGGCGAGCTCGAATGCGCCGAGGGCGATGTTTTCCTGCTCGCGACTGATGGCCTGACCAAATCAGTGGCGAATGCCGAGATCGCACGCATCATTGCCGGCTCGGGCACCATCGCGAGCGCGTGCGAGCAGCTCATTCGCGCCGCCAACGATGCCGGCGGCGACGACAATGCCACCTGCATGCTGGTGCGCCTCAGCGCGCACGCAGCCTCGTCGCCGCAGATTTTGTTCGAGGGGCCAATCTAGCCGGCTAGTCTCCCGAAGCCAGCAGGTGCTCGGAAACTATGGCGGGCGCAGCTACCGCGCCAAAGCGGCGGTTGCGGCTGTGAAATTCGCGCACCGCGCGCTCGAGTTCCGCGGCATTGAAGTCAGGCCACAGCAGCGGAGTGAAATAGAGCTCGGCGTATCCGCACTCCCACAAGAGGAAATCGCTCAGGCGTTGTTCGCCGCTGGTGCGCACCAGCAAATCGACGTCGGGCGTAGTGCCGTCGAGCCCGATGCTCTGGCCGAGCGCGCGCGAAAAGCCCTCGCGCGAAAAATCGCCGGTGCCCGCAAGCCGCTGCGCCGCCGCGATGATGGCGTCGCGCGAGCTGTAATCGAGCGCCAGGCGCAAGAACACGCGATTGCACGGGCGGGTAAGGATCTCAGCCGCGCGCACCGCTTCAAGCACCTGCGGCTGCAGCCGGTCACGCCGCCCGATCACGCGCACTTGCACGCCGTTGCGGTAACAGTTCGCCGCCTCCGAGCGCATATACGATGAAAGCAGCCGCATCAGGCCGTTTACTTCCGGAGCCGGGCGCTTCCAGTTGTCGGATGAAAATGCGTAGAGCGTGAGATAGCGAATGCCAAGCTCAGGAGCGGCTTCTACCGTGCGCCGCACTGCCTCGGCGCCGGCGCGGTGCCCCATCAGGCGCGGCAGCCCGCGCTGCGCCGCCCAGCGGCCGTTGCCGTCCATGATGACGGCGACGTGCAGGTTCGTGCGATCAACAAAAGGGCTTTGTTTCATAAAGTTATACGCCAAAAAAAATCAGTGACGCCGCATGGATTCGATTAACGCTTCCATTTCATCAAGGTAGCGCTCCAGCGCCTGGCGGCCGACTTTGGTCAGCCGGTACTCGGTGCGGGGAACGCGGCCTTCAAAAAATTTGTTGCAGCCGACGTAGCCGGCTTCTTCGAGCTTGCGCGCGTGGACACTCAAATTGCCGTCGGTAGTGGCAAGCAGGCCCTTCAGGTCGTTGAACGTCAGCGATTCATTCACCGCGAGCGCGCTCAGGATGCCCAGCCGCATGCGTTCGTGAATGAGCCGGTCAAAGTCGTGCACCGGCTGGGCGGGCTTTCCCGGCAAGGCGTGCTTGCGCGCATCGCGCTGAACGTGCTCGGCACGGCGAAGCTGTGGTTTCGCTTCCTGTTTCGGCATTGCTAGCCCCCGTATTTTCTCGCTACCAGAATTCCAAACATGATGTGGCACAGGCCAAAGCCGGCGGCCATGGCGAAGAACGCGGTCTGCGGCAGCAGCAGCACGGTTGCGCCCAGCAGCATGAACACCGCGCCCATAGCGGGCACGGCGCGCACCGAAAAAGCTCCGCCCGTGACCACCGCGGCGCCATAAAGCATCAGCCAGTTGCCGGCAATCAGGCCGTCGCGCGGTGAGCCGCCGTGATACAGGACCACCGTGAGCACCGCGGCAGCCATCATGGGCGGCACAAAACTGGCCGCGAAGCGCCGCCCCGGAGCGGTGAACAGCGGCAGCCCGGCCCGATGCGCCTTGCGCCACATCGTCCAAAACGCAATCGCCAGCGCCACCGCCGCATCGGCCAGCCACACTGCCATCCACTGCGGCGATCCCGGCGCTGCCCGCAGCAGGGCGCACGCCGCCGAGGCCGCAAGCGCCGTGCCCCCGATCGCGACCATGCCCCAGCCCGGCACCGCCGTAAACGATGCCGCGCTCTCCATGGTGCGGCGGATGAAGCGCAAATCGTCAAGCGCAGCAGAGCCATCGTCGGTTGCGCCAAAGTCAGGGACCTCAACCGAGCCGGCAGGAAGCACGATGCGCCGGCGAATGCGGTGTCGCGACGAGGTCGGCATAACGGGCTGAGTTTACCTCCCGGCGCCAAAGTGAGTCAAGTACTTTATGGTACAAAGCATAAGCCGTTCGCATGGCGAGCGGTTGCTTCGATCAGCACCCGAAACGCCATTTTTGGCGGGGCGTCCAGCCGAGGTGTGACGGAAGTGCCACGGCCGCCACGATCAGGAAGGCTGATGCCGGGCGCAGCGCGTAATCCCCAACGTTTCATCATCATGCGCAGTTCAGGCAAACGCCCGAGGCGCCGCGACTCGCCGAAAACAGTGCTCCCGATTGAGAGCAGCAGCATCAAACCGGGGGTATAATGAGAGCACAGTCGCAACCGTCAGAGCCAGTTGATTTGGGCGACGTTGCCGCTTACCCACAGAGAAGTTCCTCAATGTCAAAAGCTTCAAAGATCATCGTTCTCAGCCTTTCTGCCGTCCTAATCCTGTTCACCTTCGCCGGCAGCATGGGCGTGAAGGCCTCAACCGACGACGGCGCCTATTCGCAGATGAAGGTGTACAGCGAAGTGCTGTCGCGAATCCGCAGTGAATACGTTGAGGATCCCAACATCTCGGCGGTCACCAGCGGCGCCCTGCACGGCCTGCTCGAATCGCTCGATCCGGAATCGAGCTACCTGACACCGGCCGAATACAAGATTTACCGCCAGCATCGCGATGAGCCCAAGGCTTCAATCGGCGCAGCGGTATCGAAGCGGTTCGGATACGCCGACGTAGTTTCAGTTCTGCCCGGCGGCCCCGCCGCCAAGGCAGGCGTGGAATCGGGCGACATTCTGGAAGCGATTGGCGATAAGAGCACGCGCGAAATGTCGCTGGCCGAAATTGAAGCTGACCTGGGCGGCGCTGCCGGCTCGCAAATCACCGTGCTGGTGGTGCGGATCGGCAAGCCTGACCCGCTGAAGCTCACCATCACCCGCGCGCCTGACACCATCCCTGCCTCAAGCGACAAGATGCTAGAAGACGGAATCGGCTACATCCGTCCTGAGACGCTGACCAAAGGCAAGGCGCAGGAAATCGCGGGCGAAGTGAAGTCGCTTGAAAAGCAGGGGGCAAAAAAGATCCTGCTTGACCTTCGCGACGTGGCGCTGGGCGATGAGCAGGAAGGCGTGGAAACCGCTAACCTGTTCCTCAATCATGGAATCATCACTTATCTTGAGGGGCAAAAATTCGCCAAGCAGACCTTTGCCGCCGATCCTTCGAAGGCGGTTACCTCGCTGCCGGTTGCGATCCTGGTGAACCACGGGACTGCCGGCGCGGCTGAAGTTGTGGCCGCCGCTATCATGGAGAACGCCCGCGGCGACGTGCTCGGCGAAAAGACATTCGGCGAAGGCGCTGTGCAGAAGGTGTTTGAAATTCAGGATGGCTCGGCGCTCATTCTTTCTGTCGCCAAGTACTACACTCCCGGCGGCAAGGCAATTGAAGATGACGCAGTCACGCCCAACATCACCGTGGCCTCCATGAACAGCAATGACGATGACGACGTTCCGGAGCAGACGCAGCAGATCAAGCAGCAGGACAACGACGATCAGCTGAAGCGCGCCCTGGAAGTGCTGAAGACGCGGCAATCAGCGTCGGCCGGGCAGCAGACGCCAATGGCAAAGCAATAGCTCGAGGCTTTTACAAGAAGCCGAACCGCGGGCCGAGGCCTGCGGTTTTCCTTTTTATGCCCGCTGCCTTGCGGCTGCGTGCGGCTGCGCCACCTGGTGCAACAGTTGGCTGAAGCGCTGCAGGCCTTCGCGCAGGTGAGCAGCGTGGCCGGCGAAGCCGATGCGGATAAATTGGTCGAAGCCGGCGCCAAATTGCGGGCCGGGAACGATGAGCGCGCCTTTTTCGCGGCGTAGCTGCTCCGCCAGGTCCTCCGCCTTGACCGGCAGGTCATAGCCGATCCACGCAATGCCGCCGGCGCGAGGAGCGACATGGCGCAAAACCTCGCGATGCTCGGCCAGCCAAGCTGTCACCACCGGATAATTTTCGCCAAGCACGCGCTGTACCCGCCTGCGGATTCGCTGCCGCGTCTCGGGAGCCAGCGCCAGCGCCGCCAGGCGGTCGGTCAGCATAGAAATGCCGATGGTGGTGTAGTCGTGGTAGCTCCACAGCTTGTCGGCAACTGCAGGGGGCGCGACTATCCAGCCGGCGCGCAGCCCCGGCAGCGAGTATGCCTTTGACAAGCCGCCGGTGCAGAGCACGCGATCGTATCGATCCCAGAACGTGGGGGTCAGGGCGCCTTCGAGCTCTGCTCCGCGATAGACTTCGTCGGCCAGGATCCAGCCGCCGGCGCCTGCAGCCGCATCGCAAACCGCATCCATCGCGGCTTCCGTCATCACCGC
>JAJPJZ010000264.1 GCA_021323935.1 Terriglobia bacterium
CACCGAAAGATGAAACCGTGCGCGTGTACACCGGCAACGTGTTCGATGTGACCGGCGAGCGCCGCCAGACCGAATACCGCATCGACAACAACGGTCGCACCCTTGACGAATCATTCGAGATCAAGCTGCGCAACCACAAAAAAGAAGCAGTGCAGGTGCGGATCGTCGAGCACTTGTATCGCTGGTCAAACTGGAGCGTGCGCGAGCCATCGGATTCGTTCCACAAAACCGACAGCCGCACCATCGAATTTCCCGTGACGATCGAACCGAATGGCGAGAAGACCGTGACCTACACGGCGCACTACAGTTGGTCGTAGCGCCTACTGCGAAATCGCCTGGCGCAACGCCGGTTGCACTCCAATGCCCTGCAGGCTGGCGGAGTCCCAGCCGCCGCCCAGGGCCTTGATAAGAGCGACTGAGGTTACGAGCCGCTGGCCCAGCAGTTGGGTGGCGAGGCGCTGGTTGGTGAGCAGTGTTTCCTGCGCGGTGATCACGTCCAGGTAGGTGACGAGGCCGCCGACGTAGCGCTCGTTCGCCAGGGTGAGCGCGCGTTGTGCGTCGGCAACGGCCTGCTGTTGCGTGGCAGCGGCGGCCGAGAGCACGGCGAGGCCTGAGAGCCCGTCTTCAACTTGCGAGATCGCCGTCAGCACAGTGTTGCGATAGTCGGCCACGGCCGCGCCGTACGCCGCGCGTGTGCCGTGGATCTGTGCCGTGATGCGCCCGCCATTGAGCAGCGGCTCGGCCAGGCCCGCGCCCAGCGACCAGAACGTGCTCGGCACGTTGACGATCTGCGCGAGGTCGCGGGTTTGCCAGCCGCCGCCGCCGAACAATCCAAGGCTGGGGTAGCGCGCGCTGGTGGCAACCCCGATTTGCGCATTCTGCGCCGCGATCAGCCGCTCCGCCTGCGCCACATCGGGCCGGCGCTCCAGCAGGTCAGAGGGCACGCCGGCGGGGATCGCGGGGGGCTCAAGCTGCAGGGGCCGCGCCGGCAGGATGAAATCAGAAGCAGGCTCGCCCACCAGCACCGCGATGGCGTGCTCAAATTGCGCCCGCTGCTGGCGCAACAGCGCAGCCTGCGTGCGCGTGGAATCAAGCAACGTCTGCTGCTGCGCAACATCCAGACCTGAGGCAATGCCGCCGCCGTGGCGGCGCTCGACCAGGTCAAGGCCGCGCTGCTCATAGCCGACTGCCTCATCCACGACCGTGATCTCGGCATCGAGCTCGCGCGCAGTGAAAAAATCGGCGGCCAGCTCAGCCTCAATCACCAATTGCACGTTGCCCAAATTCGCCGCCGAGGCCTGGTATTGCGCGTTGGCTGACTCGATGCTGCGGCGGATGCCGCCAAACAGGTCAGCCTCATAATTAAGGTTGAAGGGAAGCTGCAGCGTGCTCTGCGTGGTGTTGAGGCCTGACGACGTCAGGGTGGCGCCGGTGCGCTGCCGCTGGATGCTGGGCTGCGCCGCTAGCTGCGGAAACAGCCCTGAGGTCGCGACTTGCGCGGCGGCGCG
Source organism: Terriglobia bacterium (assembly GCA_021323935.1). Classification (GTDB taxonomy): domain Bacteria; phylum Acidobacteriota; class Terriglobia; order Terriglobales; family Acidobacteriaceae; genus JAFAIN01. Next base: position 1,509 of record JAJPJZ010000264.1, read on the forward strand.
TGCCTGCTGAAGCTGGTTACGGGCAACTTCAATTGTCTGGTTTGCGGCCAGCGCACGTGCCTCGAGCTGGTTCAGTTCATCATCGGTAAAGATCGCCCACCACTGTCCCTTGGGAAGCTGGTCGCGCGGTTCAGCCGTGCGCCACGGCGGCTGCTCTTTATATGCGGGAGGAGTCGCCACCGCCGGGCGGTGGTAGTTCGGCCCCACCGTGCAGCCCGCCAGGGCCAGCGAAACGGCAAAGCTCAAAATGAAGAGTTGAAGAACGCCCGCCCCGCCGGGCGTCTTTCGCGAAGTTCGCATCTCAGAGTTTCCAGCGTTGATCACTCGCCTTTGCCCTGCGCGACTTTGACGGTGTCGCCTTCCGAAAGCGAATCCGCAGGATTGATCACGACGCGATCACTCGGTCCAAGCCCGGAGACGATCTCGACCTTGGTGCCGAAGTCGCGGCCAATGACCACCGGTTTCAGGTGCACCTTGCCGTCAGGCCCAACCACCGCCGCGCGCACGCCTTCGGAGCGGAACAGCAACGCGTTCACCGGCACCGAAATGCGCTGCGTCCGCAGCGGAATATCGAAATGCACCTGCGCGTAGGCGCCGGGAATCAGGCGGCCGTCGCGGTTCGGTACATCAACTTCCGTGTTCAACGTGCGCGTGGAAGGATCGATGGCGTCAGCGGTGCGCACCACCGTGCCGGTAAACTTCTGCCCGGGGAACTCGTCGAGCGCCAGCGCGGCCTTCAGGCCGGGATGCACCGACGGGGCATACGATTCCGGAATGCTGACGTACACGCGCAGCACATCAACCTGCGCTACATCGAACAGCGGCTTGGTTTGCGCGCCGCTGCCGGCCGCCACCAGCGCGCCAATATCAGTGTCGCGCCGCGTCAGCACGCCCGCAAATGGCGCGTAGATGTGCTTGAAGGATTCCATCTCCTCCAGGCGCTTCACGTTGGCATCAGCGGCGGCAAGGTTGGCCAGCGCCTGCTGATAGGCGCTGGTTTGCTGATCGGCCTCCTGCTGCGAAACTGCGTCGGTTTTGCGCAGGTTCTCCCAGCGTTCCGCCGTGCTCTTGGCGAGCTGCAGTTGCGCTGCAATCTGCTGGCGGGCGGCGCGCGCCTGCCGCAGCTCCTGGTCAACCTCAGGCGTGTCGATATCGGCGAGCAGTTCGCCTTTGCGCACCCGGCTGCCAATGTCCTTGTACCAGCGCACCAGGTATCCGTTGGTCCGGGAATAGATTGGCGCTTCGGTATAGGCCTGCAGCGTGGCCGGCAAGGTCAGCTCGTCAGCCGATTTTTCTGCCGAAGGCTCGATGACCGTCACGGTCGGCACCGCCAGCTCTTCCGTTTCGGCGGCCAGGGCTTTGCGATCGGTGAGGCGGCGGGCAAGCACGAAGCCGCCGGCAACCACCAGCGCGAGCACCACCAAGGCCGCGATGCCCGCCACCCGCGATTTCTGCGGTGGTTCAGGCTCGCGCGCAGGCGTGCTGGGGTGCGCACCGGCATGCGAAGCGGGGTGCGAACTGTGTTGCGCTGCAGCCGGCTTGATTTCTTCTGCCATTAATCCAGTTCCAGAATGAGGCGTCATGAAACTTGCTTTTGCATCTCCATTAAATACTCTTGGTCCTGCGGCTCAGGCTCGGTGACGCGAGTGTTCTTGTGCAGCATGGTGAAGACCACCGGCACAAAAAACAGCGTCGCCACCGTGGCAAACAACAGGCCGCCGATGACCGCCCGGCCCAGCGGCGCGTTCTGCTCGCCGCCTTCACCCATGCCGAACGCCATGGGCAGCATGCCGATGATCATGGCCAGGGCCGTCATGATGACCGGCCGCATGCGGGTGTAGCCGGCGTCGATGGCGGCGTGCATGGCATCAATGCCTTCCTTCATGCGGTCGCGCGCGAAGGTCACCAGCAGGATGCTGTTGGCCGTGGCCACGCCCATGCACATCACCGCGCCGGTCAGCGACGGCACGTTGAGCGTAGTGTGCGTCAGCAGCAGCATCCACATGATGCCAGCCAGCGCGCCCGGCAAAGCCGTAATGATAATGAACGGGTCAAGCCACGATTGAAAGTTGACCACGATCAGCAGGTAAATGAGAACGATCGACATTACCAGGCCAAAGCCCAGGCCGATGAACGACGACCGCATGGTTTCAACCTGGCCGCGCAGAACAATGGTCATGCCGCGAGGCAGCTTGTGCTCGTATTCGCTCACGATCTTACGAACATCGCCCGCAACCCCGCCCAGGTCGCGGTCCTGCACGCTGGCGTAGATATCGGTCACCGGGATGATGTTGTAGTGCGAAACCACGGCGGGCGTAACTTCAGGATGGACTTTGGCCAGGTTGGCCAGCACCTGCGGCGACTGCGCATGCGAGCCGTTGATGGGCGTATTCATCAGCGCCTGCAGTGAATCCACCTGGTATTGCGGAGTTTGCACCGCCACGCTGTAAGTGACGCCGTTCGCCGGGTTCAGCCAGAATGTCGGCGTGGTCTGGAAGCTGCCGCTGAGCGATACCAGCAGGTTCTGCGCGACGTCGCGGTCTTCAAGCCCCACCTGCTGCGCGCGTGTGCGGTCCACATCGATGGCCAGCGCAGGATTGCTCATCAACTGCTGCACGTGCACGTCGGCCGCGCCGGTGATGTGCCGCATACGCCCGGCAATCTTCTGTCCAATATCGTAGTTGGCGCGCTCATCGCGGCTGGTAACCTGCACGTCAATTGGCGAAGGCAGGCCGAAGTTCAGGATCTGGCTCACGATGTCGGCGGGCTGAAAGAAAAACTCGAAGCCAGGGAATTGCTTGGGCAGCGACTCGCGCAGCTTGCGCACGTATTCAGCCGTGGGGCGATGGTGTTCCTGGTTCAGCGATACCAGGACTTCAGCGTCGGACGTGCCGAAGGTTCCGCCCGTGCTGTACGTGGTGTTGATCGAGCTGTACGGCAGGCCAATGTTGTCGAGGATCGTGACCAGCTCGTCTTTCGGGATCTCGCGGCGAATCTGCTGCTCAACTTCATCGGTGACGCGCGCGGTCTCCTCGATGCGCAGGCCCGCGGGTCCGCGCAGGTGCATGCGGAACATGCCGGCATCAATGGCCGGAAAAAAATCCTGGCCAAGAATGAAGATCAACCCGCAGGAAAGCACGCAGAACCCCAGGAAGCAGGCGGCGAACAGCTTGCGGTGTTCCAGGCAGGTGAGCAGCGTGCCGCGGTAGCGGTGCCGGAGCGACTCGAAGCGCCGCTCAAAGCCGCGCTGCCAGCTCGCCAGCCATCCCCGCCGGTCGGGATCATGGTTTTCATGCTCATGGCCTTTGAGCAGGTAAACCACCAGAGTAGGAATCAGGGTTCGCGAAAGCAGGTATGAAGCCAGCATCGCGAACACCACCGCTTCCGCCAGCGGCACGAACAGGTAGCGGGCCACGCCGGTCAGGAAGAACATGGGCACAAACACGATGCAGATGCACAGCGTCGAAACGAAGGCCGGCACCGCGATCTGCTGCGCGCCGGCCAGAATCGCCGGCTTCAGGTCGTTGCCCATCGCCAGATAGCGATCAATGTTTTCAATTTCAACCGTCGCATCGTCCACCAATATGCCGACCGCCAGCGCCAGTCCGCCGAGCGTCATGATGTTGAACGTCTGCCCCAGCGCGCTGAGGCACACCACCGAGGTCAAAATCGAAAGCGGAATTGAAATCGCGATAATCAGCGTGCTGCGCCAGTTTCCCAGGAACACCAGGATCATTGCCGCCGTGAGGCAGGCTGCCACCAGTGCCTCTTTCAGCACGCCCTGAATGGAAGCCCGCACGAACAGCGACTGGTCGAACAGCGGCTTGATGGTCAGGTCCTGCGGCAGCGTGGCTTCAATCTTGGGCAGCATCTCGCGGATGCTGCGCACAATCTCCAGCGTCGAGCTGCCATTCTTCATGACGCTCAACAGCGTGCCGCGCTGGCCGTCCTGCCGCACAATGTTCGTTTGCGGCGAATAGCCGTCGCGAACATTCGCCACGTCGTGCACGTAAATGGTGGTGCCGTTGACGGTCTTGATCGGCAGGTCGTTCAACTGCTGCACTGTCGATGGGCTGCCGTTCATTGCCACCTGGTATTCCGTCGGCCCAATCTTGGCGGTGCCGGAAGGCAAAATCAGGTTCTGGTTGCCGATGGCGTTGACCACGTCAACCGGCGTCAGGCCTTTGGCCTGCAGCGCTTCCGTGTTGATATCGACCGAGATCAGGCGCTGCTTGCCGCCATAGGCGTACGGAATCGATACGCCCTTGATGGTGGAGAGCTGGGCGCGCACGAACTGCTGCGCAATGTCGTTCAGGTCCTGTTCGGGAAGCGTGTGGCTGCTGAAGCCGAGCTGAATGATGGGCACGCTCGAAGCCGAGTAAATCAGGATCACAGGAGGCTGCGTGCCCTGCGGCAGGTTGCGCGTCATCATCTGCGCCGCCGCCGTCACCTGCGCAATCGCCGTCTGAACGTTCGAGCCCTGCTGGAAAAAGATCTTCTCCACCGCGCGGCCGGTCATGGCCTGCGAATCGATGTGCTCGATGTCGTTGACCATGGTCGTCAGCCCGCGCTCGGTGTTGGACACGATGCGGTCGGTCATCTCCTGCGGAGACAGCCCGCCGTATTGCCACACGATGGCGACGACCGGAATATCAATGTCTGGGAAAATATCGACCGCGGTGCGGGTGACGGCAACCGCCGCCATAATGATGATGAGCAGCGCCATCACCACGAACGTGTAAGGCCGGCGCAGCGCTAAAGCAACAATCCACATTTATAGAAACTCAGGCGAGGGAGACTCGGCGCGCGAAGCGCCACAAAGATTTACTTTGTAGATGCTCGGAGCGCTCGTGAAGACGCAAATGCTGCCGCTCGACAGCGCGGCCAGCCGGCTTCAGCCTAACTATAAATTCTAGCGTATGTTGTGCAATTCGCAGCCACCGTGAGCCGGCGTGAATTGCAAAGAATGGTAACGCGGAGCCCGCTCAGGAAGCCGGCCCGCGACTACGGTCATCCTGGGGGGGGTGGCAACTCGGGGCATTAAAGCGGCCGCGCCGCTCTGGTTGCGGGCCGCGCCCTTTTTTGTCTTGCTCACCCAGGCTTGCGCCTTCAGGCAGCCCTCCTGGATGCGCTGCAGGTTCTCGCGCAGCTTGTGGGTGCGCTCCACCAGGAGCGCGTAGGACTTACGCATCTGTTCGATCTGCTCGAAACGAATTTCAGGGCTTTCGCTGCCGGCCTGCTTCTTCGCCCAGTTCTGCAGCTCTTCGGGAAAGGCGATGACCACCCCTTTGCGCGCGCCCGACGGCCGGTGCACCGGCAGGTGCAGCTCGCGCTCCCATCGTTGCACGGTGCGCACGCCTTTTCCCAGGTATTGGGCAATCTCTTTCCAGGAGCCCAGAATGGCCGGTTGCATGTGGAAAGTGTACGTCGGAAGTCAAACGTATGCTTAATGCACGAACTAACCGCGCGGTATCGCTAACTTAAAGCATTGCACCGCGAAACGCGCTGCTATCGAGCCGCACACCCCGCGCGTGACTTCGCGCGAAAAGGCGCAAAAACACGCTCGGGGCGCGGTTCGGCAGCGGCTGCGCCGGGCCGCCTTCAGCGGGTCAGCACGCGCAAGCGGCGCTTTCCGGCAGCGCCCTCTTTGAGGTATTGGCGTATCTTGACGCGCGCCTTGTGGAGCTGCGATTTTGTGTTGCCGATCGAGCAGCCCAGCAGCTCGGCGATTTCGTGGTGCTCGTAGCCTTCCACGTCGTGCAGCAGAAACACCAGCCGGTAGCCGTCAGGCAGCTTGGCCAC
>JAJPJZ010000229.1 GCA_021323935.1 Terriglobia bacterium
GTGATGGCTGCGCCCGGCCGGCTCATCGTCATGGAGCGGAATTTGAGGAGCGTGAAGGGCTTGCCGAGGCGGCCGATGCGCTCCTGCCGGAACAGCACCGGGCCGCCATCCTGCAGCTTGACCGCGAGCGCAATCGCCGCCATCAGGGGCGCCGCGAGCACGAGGAGCAGCAGCGCGGCCAGGATATCGAACAGACGCCGCATGGCTACGATCGGTGCCGCCGGTATCCGTAGTACCCGTCGCTATAGCCGTAGCCGTAGCGGGCTTTGCCTTTGGGCTCCCACGCGTTGAGGATGGTGCCCAGCACACGGATGCCGTCATCGACCAGGCGCTGCTTGGCGGCTCGCGCTTCGTCGCGCGTGGTGCGCGCGGCGCGGATCACCAGAATCGCGGCGTCGGCCAGCCGGCCCAGCACGCGCGCGTCGGAGAGGTAGGACATCGGCGGCGTGTCGATGATGGTGATGTCGAAATCGCGGCGGACTCGATCGACAAGCTCGGCCATGCGGGTGGAATACAGCAGGCTGGTGATGCTGACCGTGCCGGGGCCGCTCGGCAGGACGTAGAGGCCGTCCACTTCGCTCTTGCGCGCCATCGCCTCGAGCGGGCAATCGCGCAGCGAGGATTTCTCGCGCAGCAGGTCGGTGAGGCCCCAGGAGTTCGGCAGGTTGAAAATGTCGTGCAGACGCGGCTTGCGCAGGTCCGCGTCCACCAGCAGCACGCGCTGGTTGATCTCGGCGAGCGCGATGCCGAGGTTGCTCACCGTGCTGCTCTTGCCTTCGCCGTGGCCCGGACTGGTGATCAGGATGACCTTGGGCCGCCCCTTGGCGTTGGCGGCGAGAATCGAGGTCAGGGCGTTGCGGTAAGCTTCGGCGAGCAGGGACGGCCGGTCCTGCCACGTGACCAGCTCCAGCTTGGTGGGCGCGTCAGGCTCGGCTTTCACCGGCAGGATGTTGGGAAGCAGCACCTGGTCCTGCACGGCCGTTTTGTTCGGAATCACGCCCAGCTCCGGCACGCGGAGATGGAACGCGCTCTCGCCCGGCGTGCGCAGGCTGCGGTTGACGAATTCGCCGGCGAACACGAAACCGAACGCCAGCGCCAGCCCGCTGACGAAGCCGATCGCAGAGTTGCGCGCGGGGTTCGGCTGGGATGGTTTGAGCGGGACTTCGGCCGCGTCCAGCACGCGCACGTTGGTCGGCTGCACCGCGCCGGTCACGCCCACCTGCTTGGCCTTCTGCAGCAATTGCTCGTAGACCTGCTGGTTGGTCTCCACCTCGCGCTTGAGAATGCCGTAATAGATGGACTTTTGCGATTGCTCGGTGACCCGCTGCATTTGCGAGGTGTAGGCAGCCTGCAGCATCCGCTCGCGCTTCAACGCGGCCTGGTAATCGCTCTGGATGCGGTTGACGATATTCGTGCGCTCGCGCCGCAGAGTGTTTTCCAAGTCCGTGATCTGCGCCTGCAGCTCGCGGACTTTGTAGTGGGCGGGCGTGTAGATCGCGCTTTGTTCGGCGTACTGGCGGCGCAGGTCGGCGAGCTTGGACTGATAGTCGCTGAGGCGGCCGTTATCGAGCACCTGCGGCAGCGATTCGGCGGGCGTGGTCGAGGCGATTTCGTAGGCCGATTGCTTCGAGATGCGGTCCGCCTGCGCCTGCGCCAGCTCGGTTTCGATCTGCCGCAGCCGGTCGTCATCGACATTGTTGTTGCTGCCGGTGAAGATGAGGCCGGCCTGCCGCGTGTAGGCCTGGAGCTGGTTTTCCGATTGCTCGAGCTTGGTGCGCATGTCCTGGAGCTGGCGCGTGAGCCAGTCGGAGGTGCGCTGCGCGGAGAGCCACACCGATTCCATGCTGTAATCGATGTACTCCTGCGCCAGAGTGTTGGCGTACGTGGCGGCGAACTGCGGATCGGGCGAAGCGCAATCGATTTCGACGAGCCGGCTGATGTCCAGCACCTTCACCTGCACATCCACGGGCGGAAAGTGCGGCGGCGGCGCTTTGGCCGAACCCGGCGCGGGCAGGTGCACCAGCGCGCGCACCTTGGTGATCAGATCGGGCGGCGCGTACGCCGCGACGTTTTCCTTTTTGAGCTTTTCGAGGACGCGCCGGGCCAGCGTGAGGCTCTTCAATTCGCGCACCTGCGTGGCGAGATAGGATTCGGGCGTGAGCCCGGCATCCGGATTGTCGCCGAGGCCGGCGGCATCCGCTTTATTGCTTTGGAACACCAGCGTGGTGTGGGCCTCGTAGACCGGGGTTTCGATCATGCTGAGACCGAGGCCCGCGGCGCCGCAGATCACGCCCCCCAGCAGGATCAGCAGACGGTGCGCGCGCAGAATCTGCCACAAGGCCGGCAGCCCGCCGGCGTCCTCCTCCTGCTGCGGCAAAGGTTGCAAGGGCTCCAGATAAGCGAGTCCGGGCGCCCGCGACTGCACCTCCGGGCGCACGACAAGCTCTCTGGAATATTCCGAAGATTGGGGACTGCTGGCCACTGGGGTTCCTCCGTTACAGGCGTGCCAGAATCATTACGCTGGATGTGATGGCTGTGGTGCCCATCGCCTGTATATAAGTCGAAAGGGA
>JAJPJZ010000290.1 GCA_021323935.1 Terriglobia bacterium
CCGCCAGCCCGATTGCGCAGCCCGCGGCCGCCAGCCTCGCACCCGAAGCGACAATCATGCCGAGAATGCCCGAGCGCTGCGACCCGAGCGCCATCCGAATCGCGATCTCCTGGCCGCGCTGCGCCACCGAAAAGGCGATCACGCTGTAGATGCCGAGGATCGACAGCACGATGGCAACCGCGGCAAAGGCCGAAATCATCGCCGTGTTGAACCTGCGCGGCGCTTCGCTGGCCGAGATAACCGTCTCCATTGTGTCTATATGGCTCAGCGGGAGGCGCGGATCCATGTCACGCACCACCCGGCGCAACGCGTTCGACATGGTTTGCGGTGGCAGCGCCGTGCGCACGACGATGGACCCGTAGCTGCCGTTCAGATCGCCCGGCGAGGCAAGCGAGCCAATGGAGGGTTCGAACTGGACCACGTTCTGATAGAACTGCTCTTTGTCCGGTTCGTCAGGCGAACCCTGCTTCACGTCCGCCACCTCGCCCACCACCGTGATCCACGGCAAATGCATCTCCCGCGTACCGATGTGGAACCGCTTGCCGACGGGATCCTGGCCGGGCCACGCATCCTCGGCGAACCGGCGATTCACCACCGCTACCAGTTGCGATTTCGCGTTATCGGCATCGGTCAGGAATCGGCCGCGCAGCAATGGCGTGCCGATCGCAGTGAAGTAGTCGCCAATCACATTGAAGGGAGTGCCCAGCGTCAATGCGCCGCCTTTGGAAGGAGCAGCGCCTTCCGCGACATAAGCGGTATTGCTGTTGCCGCCGCTGGCGGGCAGAAACGAAGTGATGCCCACGCTGAGCACGCCGGGCAACCGCCGCACTCGCCGCAGCAGCTCGTTATTGAACTCGTCGATCGCGGTCTGCGTCGCGTACTGCTTCTGCGGCAGCCCGTAGCCGGCTGTAAGAACGTGATCGGGACGGAAGCCGAGATTCACGGCGCGCATTTTTTCGAAACTGCGCAGCAGCAGACCGGAGGCCGTCAGCAGCACCATGGCAATGGCGATTTCCGAGATCACCAGCGCCGATCGCAGCCGGCCGTGCCCGCCACCGGCAGTCCCGGTTCTTCCACCTTCGCGAAGCGTCTGATTGAGACTGGTGTGGATGGCGGCAAAGGCCGGCACGATTCCACAGACCACGCCGGTGACAATGGCCAGCAACAGCGCGAAACCGACCACCTGCCAATCCAGACCGATTTCGTTCACTCGCGGCAGCGTCTCCGGCAGCAGATTGATGCCCACCCGGAGAGCGACAGCCGCCAGAGCCAAACCGATGACGCCGCCGGTCACGCTGAGGATCAGGCTTTCCAGCATGGCCTGCAGCAGCAGCGCCGGAGGGCGCGCGCCCACGGCAAGCCGGATGGCGATCTCCCGCCGCCCGCGGATGGCGCGCACCAGCAGCAAACCCGCCAGATTCGCGCAGGCGATCAGCAGCACTACCGCCACGGCGAAGAACAAGGCGCGAATCAGCGGGCGCGCCTGCGCGACGGTGACGTCCTTCAGCGGGTGAACCACCGCGCGGATGTGCAGCCCGGACATCCACGATGGATAGCTGCGCATGGTGGCCTGAGCCACCACCTCCGCATCGCTCTGCGCCTGCGACTGGCTGATGCCCGGCTTCAGGCGGCCCACCATGTTGAAGTTCCACGACGCAGCGCCACTGCCAAGCTCCTGCGCGGTGAAGCTCATGGGCGTCCACAGTTCGCTTTGGTTGAGTTGACCGGGTACGAGCGGAAACTCGAAACCCCTGGGCATAACGCCGATCACGATATAAGGATTGCGGTCGAGCAGAATTTTTCGGTTCAGCGCCTGAGGGTCGCCGTGGAACCGGTTTTGCCAGGTGGAGTAGCTCAGCACCGCGACCTGCTGGTGCTGTTCATCTTCCTGCCGGGTGAACACACGCCCCATCGGCGGCTGTACGCCGAGCGCATCGAAAACGCCGGCGGTCATACGCGTGGCATTGATCGGCGCCGGCTCGCCCGCGCCGGAAAGCTCATATCCGGTTTGTCCAAAACCGCCGAGGCTCTGGAAGCTGTGCGTATCGCGAACGTAGTTGACGATATCCGGCGCCGTCACGCCAGCGTCGCCGTTGCCACTGAAGTTGGCGCCCCGCAGGACGTCGCTGAGAACCACGAGCCGCTGCGGATCGGGGAACGGCAGCGGCCGCAGGAGCACGCCTTCCACGATGGAGAAGATGGCCGTGGTGGCGCCGATACCGAGGGCCAGCGTCAGCGTCGCCGTGATGGTGAAACCGGGTGTCTTCAGGAGTTGGCGGACGGCAAATTTCAGCGGAAGCATTCTCTAATGAATACGGGCGTGCCGGGTATCGCCTCCAACAGGGCGTCTTCGACGCTCGCGAAAGCGCCTGTTCTCATCCGCTCGTGGATGAGAGCCTGCAGCTCAGGCCTGTGAATCTCGATAATCATGGGCTCGCCCATCACACCTCATATCGTCACACAAACTAACGCGGTGGGGGCGTTCACTGCAGGCTGTCGCGCAGGTCCTTCGAAAGCAGATCGGCGCGCTCGGCGAGGCTGCGGGCCGTAACCAGATCGGTCTTGCGAGCCTCCTGCGCCTGGCTGATGAAACTCAGCACCTGGCTGCGCAAGGTCTCCTGCTGGGGGGTGAGCTGGCGATTGCCAATGGAGCTGAGGTTGCGGTTGGCGCTGTCCAGCGAGTCGTGGATGTGCGCTTCGTAGTCGCGGCGCTGGTCGTCACTGAGAACCTGTGAGAGCTGGACGGGCGCGGCGGCCTGGGGGGGCGGCGCTGCCGCGGCCTGCTGGGCGGGAGCTGGCTCGGGCGCCGGGACGGGCGCCTCGTGATTCTTCTTATGTCGCTTGTTCTGCTTCGGAGGAGGCGGCGGGATTTTCGCCGCGGTCTGAGGAGGCGGCGTCACAGAGGGTCCGCTCTGGGGCGGCAATGGAGGCGGCGGCGTGGGCTGCGGGGGCGTTTTCTCGGGAACAGCCACGATGACCGGCGGCGGCACCATCACGGGCGCCGCCTGCTGATGGCGGGCACACGAACTGAGGA
>JAJPJZ010000324.1 GCA_021323935.1 Terriglobia bacterium
AACGCTAACACCAGCGCCGTGGTGCGGCCCGAAGATGCCGGCCCGCACAGCTCGCTCAATGCGCCCCGCGGCCAGCCGCCCGTCAGCGCGTCGAGCGCCGCGATGCCGGTCGTGATGCGCTCAAACTCCGCTGCCGGATAACGTGCAAACCCCGCCGAAACCCGCCCTTCCAGCGCCCGCTCCACCGCCTGGCGAATTTGCTGCGCGCCGCTTCGGCTGGGCGGCGGCGGGGTGAAGGCAAGAAAAGGAGCAGGGCTGACCATAACGCAACTTCCGGAGGTATTCGCTTTTTATTCGCTTCGTAAGATTCTCGGCCACCGCCCCGGAGTTGTCAAGCCGGCCAAACTACTGTGTTTTCAACAGCTTCATGCCTCCTCCGCCGCGCGCCCTCAGAATCATGCGCGCATAAAAAGGCCAGCCCGGCAAGGCTGGCCTTTCGGTAAAGCTGAATCGCGCGCACCGGCTGCGTGCGCTCCTTCAGCGGCTTAGAACAGCAGTTTCACGGCAAGCTGAATCTGCCGTGACGATCCCGAGTCGCCCGTGGGGAAGCGCGTCGCCGTAATGATGCCAAAGCTGGCGCTGGCCGGCGTTGCCGTCAGGTTCGGGTTGGCGAAGTTGGGGTGGTTGAACAGGTCAAACGCATCGGCGCGCAACTGCAGGCTGAACCGCTCCGTGATCTTGGTGTTCTTGGAAAGCTGCAGATCGACATCTTTAAAATTCGGCCCGATCAGCGCATTTCGTCCAAGGTCGCCGAAGTGGTACACGTTCACCGATTTCGATCCTGCCGCCGTGCCGCTCACCGGTACCGCGAACACCGCGCCTGCCGGGCACGTGCCCCCGGTGCGCGGATCGCACACCGCCGTATTGGCAAACCACTGCACGTTGTTGCCCACGAACGTGGGGCGAATGACGACCGGCCCCAGAATGTCAGGCCGGATCGTCGATACGCCGGTAAAGCTGCTGATGGCCGCTCCGCCGCTCGGGCTGCCGGCAATTACGTTGATGGGATTGCCGCTCTGCAGTTGCACGATCGGCGAAATCTCCCATCCCGTGAACAGCCGGTTGCCATGGAAGGGCAGGTCATATACGGCGCTGAACACGAAGCGGTTGCGCACGTCGAAATCCGACGGCCCGTAGTTGCCGCGAATATCGAACGGGTTCTGCACCGTGACGCCCTGGAAGTTCCGCGAGTTGATGTCGAAGCTGTGTGACCACGTGTACGACGAGGTAAATTGCAGCCCGTGGCCCATGCGTTTTTGCGCCGTCACCCACAGCGCGTTGTAGTTTGAAGTCCCCAGGCTGGTGCGCTCGGTCACGTTGTTCAGCGGTGAGCCCGGATCAATCGGGCTGCTCGCCGAAAGCGTCGGGAACAGGCGCGTCCCGTTGACGAATGGATTGACCGGCAGGTCAAGCTCCATGTGCGTGCCCTTGTTTCCGAAGTAGCCGATCATGCCGCCGAACGTCGGAGTCAGTTGGCTCTCCACGTTCAGGTTCCACGATTGCACGTAGGCATCATGGAAATTGGGGTCGGTGGTAGTCAGCGCAAAGCCGCTCGCCTTGGAATCGCTCAGCAGCGTGGAGTAGGTGGTGAACGGCTTGCCAGTGGTCGACGTAAACGCCAGCGGCACCGAAAATGGCGGGTTGCCGTTGAATACGAATGCGCCCGGCAGCGGCTGATCGTAAGCCAGGCCGTAGCCGCCGCGCACGATAACTTTGCTGTTTGCCAGCGCGTCCCAGATAAACCCTACGCGCGGCTGGAACAGGTGGTCGTTCTGCTTCAGCGTCTGGGTATAGCCGGGCGAGCCGAACGGAGTCAGCGTGTCGGTCGCCGGATTGAAGAACGAGCTGCGGTCTTCAGCTTCCGTCGGGCTCATGTTCCAGTCCCAGCGCAGCCCCAGCTCCAGCGAAAACGACGGCGTCATCTTGAAGTTGTCCACGGCAAACAGGCCGAAGGCGTTGTCATAAACTCGCGCCGGCCGGAAGCCGGAAGCGATGCTGAACGCGGTCGGCTGCCCCGCCTGGAAGCCCGCAACGCTGGTGAATGAAAGCGTTCCGTTGTCGCCCGTGATGCTGTTGCCGTTGAAACGCCGCACTTCGCCGCCAAACTTCAGCGCATGCTTGCCGCGCAATTGGCTCAGCGTGTCTGAGAGCACGCCGGTGTAATCGCCGCGCGCCTGCGGGAAGCCGCCAATGCCGCCAAACACGGTAGTCGTCTGCCCAATGACGATTTGCGGCAGCCCCACCGGCCCGGTCAGTCCATCGTTGATGCCGAATTGGCTGGGATCGAGGTTGTTGTCAGGCGTGAACGAAATGTGGATACGGTTGTAGCCGAAGCGCGCGTCGTTCACCGTGGTCGGCGAAAACACGTGTGATTCGCTGAAGGTCAAAATCTGCCGGTGCGATTGCCGCGTATCGCCCGCACCCGGCACCGTTCCGCCCTGCAGCGTCGGCTCCTTGCGCAGGTCGCGCTGGAAGGCAAAGTAGCCGTGCACGCGGTCGTTGGCGCCGATGTTGTGCTCAATATCGGCCGTGCCCTGGTCGATATCGACCGGTGCCAGCGCCGATCCCAGGAACAGCGGCCTGCCCTGCGAATCCACCGAATTCGCGCGCGGCACCAGGCTCAGCAGTTTTTGCGACGTTGGGTCGGTGACCGCCGCCCGCTGCGCATCGCTCAACACCACCGTGCTCAGCGTGAGCCCCTGCCGCTGCCGCAGCCCTTCGTAGCTGAGGAAGAAGAACGTCTTGTTCTTGATGATCGGCCCGCCGAACGATACGCCAAAGTTGTTGCGCTTAAAGGGAGCAAACGGCGTGCCCACCGGGTCAAAAAAGTTGCGCGCGTCAAACCAGTTGTTCCGCACGTAATCAAAAGCTTCTCCGTGGTAGCCGTTGGTGCCGCTGCGCGTCGCAATATTCATAATGGCGCCGGCATTGCGGCCTTCATCGGCGCTGTAGGTCGAGTTATCCAGCTTGAACTCTGAAACCGTATTGATCGAGGGCTGGAACGTGATCTGGCCGTTGGCCATGTCGTTCAGGTTTACGCCGTTGATCATGAAGTTCACTTCGTCTTCACGATTGCCGGCAGTGTTGACGCCAAACGAGCCCTGCCCGCGCAGCGGCGCCGTCAAAAAGCCGTTCGCCGGCGGCGTCACCGTGCCGACCGTCAGCAGGCTCAAGTCCACAAAGTGGCGGCCATTCAGCGGAATCTCCTGCACCGTTTCCTGCGGAATCACCTGGCCCTGCGTGATGGTCGCGTTTTCAATGACCGGGGCCTCCGCCGTTACGGTTACGGCCTGCGTGGTCCCGGTCAATTGACCAAGCGTCAGGTTCTGGTTCACCGTCCGGTTTACATCGAGCACCAGGTTATCGGCCGTCACCTCCTGGAAGCCGGCGGCTTGAGCTTTCACCATGTAGGTGCCGGGCGGCAGGAAGGCCTGCGAAAAATAGCCGTTCGCATCCGTCTGCGCGTGCCGCACTTCCTGCGTGGCCTTGTTTGTAATTGTGATCTTCGTGTTAGGAATGACCGCGCCGGTCGGGTCCATGACCGTGCCGGTCAGCGTGGCGCTTGAGCGCTGGGCCAATCCGGCCGGTGCTAGCGTCAAAATTAGAATTAAAGGGAATACGAAGTGGCGAATCCACGGCTTCATTGAATACATCTCCTGTCAGAGTTGGGGGTCACTGCGGAGCACCAAAAAATGATCCCAGAACTGCACTGCCGCTCATGCACCCTGCTCGCCAAAGCGGCCGGCCATCAGGTCAACAACTTAGGACGTACCCAATTGTCTCGATTATGTTTTCTGGAAGATGCCTTTCTGAATTCAGGAGAGCACTACGCTTCCCTGAATCCCTCGACGTTGCGCAGCATCGAATAGGCCTATAAAATAGCAGTTCGGCCCGAAAGGTCTCACAACCATGAAAGCTGCCATTCACCCTTCCTACAACGAAGTCCGGGTGCACTGCGCCTGCGGCAATATGTTCACCACGCGTTCAACTCACCGTGGCGATATTCACGTTGAAATCTGCTCCAATTGCCATCCGTTTTTCACCGGCAAGCAGAAACTGGTCGATACGGCCGGGCGTGTCGAGCGCTTCCGCCGCAAGTATGCCAAAGTGGGTGGTACCGCAGTCAACAAGTAGGCGTCTCTGCTCAGCTCAGCCCCTGCCGCGCAGGGGCTTTTGCTTGCCTCTTTCACGCGCCGGTTTTTTTGTCGTTTCGAGAAACATCCAGGGCCAGACTGCAGCGATGTTGGCTCTACCTACAGCGCCTCCGGGCCTGAACTCCCCGGCGCCTCGACCTTCAGCGCCGTGAAGGCCACGTTGGCCTCGACCGACAGCAGGAGGTGCTGAAGCAGGTCGCGAAGCCGCCTGGGTTCCACGCGCAGCGACGAGCCATTATCGAGGACCACCGCGCGATTGCCGCGCGAAGTCACGCGCACGCCGACCACGCGCTCCAGGTTCACGGCCACCCCCTCTGAAACCAGCGCGAAGTGCGCGCCGCGGCGCTTAAAATCGCGCACCACATCGGCCAGCGGCAGTGCGATAGCCGGCGTTTCACCGCCGTGCAGCATGGTGCGGCGCGGGCTGGCCGCCATCCACGCCACCTGTTGCGGATTGATGGAACGCAGGTCGTGTTCAACTGGACGATGCGTGCTCCGCCGATAGCGAATCGCGCGGTTCGTCAGCAGGAACAGCAGCCGCGGAATCGAAACCGGGCGCACCGGCGGCAGCAGGCCGGCCGCAAGCTCCACCTGGCGGCAGAACAGCCTGCGGTCGGCAAACGTCACGTTCGGAACACGCTCACAGCCGTCCGCGCGGCACTCCTCGGCCGCAGGATTGAGGAACAGCAGCATCGGGCGGGCGGAGCTGTAGCTGAGGCGGCGAATTGCTGCCGGCGCAAGCAGGCGGACATCAATCATCAGCAGGTCAGGCTCGTGGCGCTGGATAGGCACAACCGCTTCGGCAATCGACAGGCAGTCGGCCGCCACCGCGACGCTTGCGCTCTCTGCAAGCCACTCGCGCGCGCGATCGCAGTCGTGCGGATCGCGGCCGATGATCAGCAGCTTGCTGGGTTGCCGGCCGGCCCGCATCTGCACGTCAGCACGCCGAACAGGGAGCATGGCTGCAACTTAGACGGAACCGGCGTTAAGGCGATAGCGCTGCAGGGCTGACGTAACAACGTCGCGGGGTGAATGCACGCCGCGTTCCGCGCCCACCTGCGGCGCCGCAACCAAAACGGGATTTCGCGCCTGGAATGGCCGCTTGCACGCCGCGCATACGGGAAACTCCATCTGTTGTTCGGCACGCTCTCTTCTATTCTGGTCCCGCGTCAATGTAGGTTCGCACCGGCAGCGTGCCTTCACTACGTTCCGGGGAGGCAGAACTGGTTAGGCTAAACACACGACCATGCCGGTGAGTTCAGGCCAAGTCGCGGCGAGGACCAGGCGCATCATGCTGGCCTATGCCGGCTCGTTCGCCGTGTTTGCGCTTCTCACGCTGATTTCAGCCTTCCAGGCTTACAGCGACGAAGCCAATTACGGCCTGGCGCGGGCGGGCTTCACCGCGTACCTTTCCGTGCCGGCGAAACGCTTCCTCATCTACGCCCTGCTGGCGCCAACTGTGTTTTGGATGGTGCGCCGGCGGCCGTTTTCGCGGGCGCAGCTGGCGCAATCGTTCGTGCTCTATGGCGCCGCCGCCATCGCATTCACGCTGGCCGTATGCGCCATCCGGCTGGCCTTGTTTCCGCGTTATTTTTTCGGCGCCGGCCCGCCGCTGCCCCGAACCCTGGCCACGTTATGGCAACTGGCGCGCGATAACTTCATCGTCACCACCTACGCGGCCTACCTGCCCATGGTTGCGGTGGCGCACGCGGTTGAGCTCAGGAACGTGGCGCGGCGCAGCCAGTTGGAAGAAGCTGCGTTGAGCCGTGCCGTGGCCGAGCAGCAACTGCAATTGCTCAAGATGCACTTGCACCCGCATTTTCTCTTCAACACCCTGCAGGGCATCAGGACGCTGGTCCGCCGTAACCCGCAAGCTGCCGACGAAATGCTGAGCCGACTGCGCCGCCTGCTGCAGAGCGCCGTGCAGCACGATCATTCTGACCTGATCTCGCTTGACCAGGAGCTGCAGTTCACCGATGCCTACCTGCAGATTGAGAAAGTCAGGCTGGCAGAGCGGTTGCGAATCGAGCTTTCAATCTCCGATGAATCGCGCCAGTGCCTGGTGCCGCACATGCTGCTTCAGCCGGTGGTCGAAAACGCCATCAAGCACGGCATTGAACCTTCCAGCGCGCCCGGCTGGATTCGCATCGCAGCCCGCGTAAGCGGCGGCGAGCTGCACGTTTCGATCGTCAACAGCGTCTCGAAAACCGGCTCCAGCAGCGCCGGCGAAGGCGTCGGCATGGCGAATACGCAGGCGCGCCTGCGCAGCCTTTACGGCTCTCGCGCCGGCATTGACCTGCGGTTCGCCCGCCCCGGCGAAGCCACCGTCGCCATCTATCTGCCGGCATCGCGCCGGCAAACGCCGGAGCCCAGGCCAATCTCGTCATCCATCACCAGCGAGGTGCACAGTGCCGGCTGACCGCCGAACTGCCCGCTGGTTCCTGCGCGCCTGGGGCTACTCCGTGCTGTTCTGGGGCGTGGTCGCGCTGGCGCTCGCCTATGACAGTTACCTGCTGGCGCAGCACTACGGCCCCGATGCCGAGCGCATGCGCTTCCTGGCATTCCTGCCGGTTTACCTGTCGCATTATCTTTCGCTCGCCGCGCTCACTCCGCCGGTGTTTCACCTTGTGATGCGGCGGCCTTTCTCGCGTCAACATGTGCTCCGCTCGGTCGCGCTCTACGCCGCCACGGGCGCAGCCTTCGTCGCCGGCTTTGCCCTGCTTCGCTGGGCAATTCTCCAGCCCTATGAAAGCGTCAGCCATCAT
>JAJPJZ010000185.1 GCA_021323935.1 Terriglobia bacterium
CGGTGATTCCTTCATTCCGCGGTTCAGCCAGAACCGCAGCAGGCCCAGCAGTGTTCCGGCGTGGCCCTGCGCGTGGGTGCGGCGGCGAGCGGGGGCCATGGTTCGGGCGCGCGGCAGCTCCGCAAGCCGGCGCTCAATTCCGCGGGCAAACGCATCCTGCGCGAGCTCCCAGAAGTCCTGCCAGTGGCCGGAATCGCGGAAGGCCTGTTGAACGGGTCTGGCGGAAAGCAGGTGCTCGCAGAATTCCCGCACCGGCATGATGCGGTCTGATTTTTCTTTGCGCCGTGAGAGGTACGACGCCAGGCCTTCCAGGAATTCCTCAAGGTCACTGAGCAACAGATCGTTCTTATTGCGGTAGTGCGTATAGAACGTGGCGCGCCCCACGCCGGCGCGTTCAAGCACCTGCTGCACCGTGATAGAGCGAAATGGCCGCTCCTTCAGCAGTGCAATGAGCGCGTCGCCCAGGCGATCGCGCGTGCGTAAAACGCGGGCATCGGTCTTCTTGTGCTTCGCAGGCTCCGGCTTGGGTCGGGCAGCTCTTCGGGGCATGGTCGGTTGCAGGGGTCTGGTTGGTACTGTACGCGCTGTTCGCATTCGAACACTACATCCTATTGCCACGCCGCATGGGTTGAAAATGGCGGGAACTGCGTGCCCAAACGCTGCGTACTGTTGTTCAGGGGAGTGCAATGGGAACGTTTTTTCAGGACCTTCGGTTTGCCGCCCGCAGCTTCCGCAAGACGCCCGGATTCGTGCTGATTGGCGTGATCGCGCTGGCGCTCGGGATTGGCGCCAACACCGCCATGTTCAGCATCGTCAATGGCGTATTGCTGCGTCCCGTGCCGTATCCGCATGCAGACCGGCTGCTCAAGCTTTACAGCAGCATGCCGCAGTTCCGTGAGTCCTCGATTTCCTACCCCAATTTTCTCGATTGGCAAAGGCGCAGCCAGTCATTCGACGCGCTGGCCGCCTTCCGCAATGACACATTCAACTTCACCGGCCAGGGCGAGCCGGAACGGCTGCGCGGCTACATGGTTTCATCCACCATCTTCGATACGTTGGGGGTGAAGCCCATCATCGGGCGGGTGTTCACGCCTGAAGAAGATCAGCGCGGCGGCAATCCGGTGGCGTTGCTCACGGCCAATTACTGGAAGACGCGCTTTGGCGCCGATCCCGGCGTTCTGGGGCGGGCGCTCACGCTGAACGACAAGCTTTATACCGTTGTGGGAGTGGTACCGAGCGACGACGTGATCCTGCAGCGCTCGTCGGTGTTAATTCCAATTGGGCAATGGACGGAGCCGCTGTTCTGGGACCGCAGCGTGGGCATGGGCATGAGAGCCGTGGGGCGGCTGAAAGCAGGTGTGTCGCCGCAGCACGCGCGGTCTGAGCTCGACGCGATTGCGGCTGAGTTGTCGCGCGAGTATCCCAAGGAAAACAAGGACAGCGGAATCTATGCTGTATCCGTGCGCGAAGACCTGGTGGGCGATGTGCGCACGCCGCTGCTGATCCTGCTGGGTGCCGTGGGATTCGTGCTGCTGATTGCCTGCGCCAACGTGGCCAACCTGCTGCTGGCGCGCTCTACGGCCCGCCGCAGGGAGTTTGCCATTCGCGGCGCGCTGGGCGCCAGGCGCACGCGCGTGATGCAGCAACTCCTCACCGAAGGCTTGCTGCTTGCCTTCGCCGGCGGCGCACTGGCAATTGCGATTGCCTGGGGGCTGAACGCAGTGTTCGTCACCCGGTTTGGCAGCCAGCTTCCCCGCGCCGACCAGATCCACCTTGATGGCTCCGTGCTGGTGTTCACGGCGGTGATTTCCGTGGTGGCCAGCTTGCTGTTCAGCCTGACGCCGGCGCTGCAGAGTTCACGTTCAGACCTGAATGAAACGCTGAAGGAAGGCGCGCGCGGCAACACCGGGCGCCACACCTTCCAGCGCTTCCTGGTGGTCACGGAAGTGGCGCTGGCAGTGGTGTTGACGGTTTCGGCCGGGTTGATGATCCGCAGCATGGCGCGAATCTGGAGCGTTGATCCCGGGCTCGATCCGCACAACGTGCTGGATTTCGGCATCGCGGGATCGCCCGCCGTGCATGGCGCGCCTGCTGCCGTACGCAACGGCATCCAGCTTACGGCTGACCGCTTGCGCGCAGTGCCGGGCGTAACGGCAGTCAGCGTCGTCTTCGGCGGCACGCCGCTGACCGGCAGCGACTCGGAGCTTTGGTATTGGGTGGAAGGAAGGCCGAAACCGGCAGATCACAGCCAGATGGACCTGGCGTTGTTTTACGGGGTTGATGCCGATTACTTCAACGTCTTCCATATTCCGTTACGACGCGGGCGGTTGATCTCCAATCGCGACCTTGAAGCCAGCCCGTGCGCCATCGACATCGATGAAGACCTGGCCAAGAAGGCGTTTCCCGGCCAGGACCCAGTCGGCCAGCACATCAACCTCGAGATCCTCAACCTCAAGTGCGAAGTGGTCGGGGTGGTCGGTCACGTCAAACACTGGGGGCTGGATTCCGATGCGACGTCAAAAGTTCATTCGCAGTTCTACATTCCGTTCCGCCAATTTCCTGACGCCGTAATGGACCTGGCGTCCAGCGGCGGAAGTGAATGGGTGGTGCGCACCGCCAGCGATCCGTATTCGACCGTGCCGCTGATCCGGCGCACGGTTGCCGACATCAACGGCCGCATGGTGATGTATGGCGCCGAGACCATGGACGACAACATTAAGGACCTGCTGGCGTCGCGCCGATTTACGCGCCTGCTGCTGGGCGTGTTTGCCGGCCTGGCGCTGGCCCTTGCCGCCGTGGGAATTTATGGCGTGGTGTCTTACACCGTGACGCAGGCCACGCACGATATCGGAGTGCGCATGGCGCTCGGCGCCACCACGGGCGCGGTGCTCAGCATGGTGATTGGCTCGGCCATGAAGATGGCGGGCCTCGGAATTGCCATCGGCGCGGCCATCGGGTTTGCCGCGACGCAGGCGATGAAGGGCCTGCTCTATGGCGTGGGCGCCGGTGATCCGCTTACCTTTATCGCTGTGGCGCTGGTGTTAGCGGCCGTTACGCTGCTGGCCAGCTATGTTCCGGCGCGGCGGGCCACCAAGGTCGATCCCATGATCGCACTGCGCGTGGAGTGATCAGCGGCTCAGGCGTGGAGTTGAGTTTCACCGTGAACCATGCGCAGGCGGATTCGGCTGGTGGCGGAGTGCTGCTCGATGCGCGCGGCCAGCGGCTCAAGTGCGTGGTGAGCCACAACTGGGTTGACGCCGAGGCTTTGACCACCAGGCGTGCCAGCGCATCAATCAGGTCAGGGTGCAGGCTGGTTTCAGGTTCATTCAGCGCCAGGAGCGAGGGCGGACGCGGGCTCAGCAGCGCGGCGCACAGACACAAAAACCGCAATTGGCCATCCGAGAGTTCGCGGGCTGAGAGCGGCCGAAGCAGGCCCGGCATCTTGACGCTAAGGCTGAACAGGGTTTCGGTGTTCTCGATGAGCAATTCGCCGCCGTCGAAAGCCGCGCGAATGGCCTCGCTGAGAAAATCGTCTTCGCCGACTTCAATAACGGTGCGCAGCGCCGCCGCCAGATCAGAGCCATCATGCGCGAGCACCGGCGTCTGCACCCCGATTTGCGCCTGGCGCAGCGGCGATTCAACATCGGTGCGGAAGTGATGATAGAAGCGCCAGCGCAACACTTCGTCGCACAATGCGCTGATCTCGGGATAAAGATGCGGATCGATAATCTGCGACAGCACCGATTCGTGCTTCGAGATTTCAAACGGGTATGCAACCATTGCGCCTTCGCCGTTGCGCAGCCATGCTGAAGGCCCGTCGCGCTTCAGCATCTCAACCGGCCGGCGGGCGGCGGCTGACCAGATGCGTTCTTCCTTCACGCGCGGATCAAGCGTGAACATGGTGCCCAGCGCGTACTCGTTAAAAACCGGCAGCCCGATCTGCAATTCGTAGGCGAACTCCTCGCCGTCAAAGCCGAGCACCACGCGCTTCGGCGGGCGCTTGCGCTGCACGCGCTTGCGTTCGCCGCCGGCCCAGAAGACGCTGGGCGTGCCGCCTTCTTCGGCGATGGCGCGCGCCAGTTGCCCATGCGCAGCCCGCCCAATCAGCAGCAGCGCGTTATAGAGATTCGATTTGCCGCAGCCGTTCGGCCCGGTGAGCACATTGATGGGCTGCAGCGCGAGCGAGAGGTCGCGAATCGAGCGGTAGCCGCGGACCGTGATCTTGCGGATCATCAGAGGGAAAACAATACCAGCCTCTGAATCCGCCCGCCCGGTGCTGGACAGGCGAGGGCTGCGCGTTGCAAACTGGGCGGCCATGAATGCCCTTCGCATGCTGCTGATTTCACTGCTGGCCACATCCTGCCTGGCGCAAGCTCCTGCCATTCCGCCGCGAATGGCGCCGGGGTTCCAGACCATCCGCGAGCGCGACCTGCGCGCCGACCTCACGTTCCTGGCCTCGGACGCGCTCGAAGGCCGAATGTCGCTGCAGAACGGCGATCGGGCCGCGATTGAATGGATTGCCTCTGAATTTGCTAAAGATGGCCTGCAGCCCGCGTTCGGCCAAAGCTACCTGCAGCCGCTGCCGCTCATTGAATATCGCGGCGATCCGGCGCAGAGCTTTGTCGCCATGACGCGCCAGGACCAGGAAACCAAATGGCAGGCGCCCGAAGCCACCGGCAGCTATCGCCAGGATGTCGATGTGCGCGGCGAGCTGGTGTTCGCCGGCTTCGGCATCACTGCGCCGGAGCTCGGCTACGACGATTACGCGGGAATCGATGCCAACGGCAAGATTGTCGTGATCTTCGATCACGAGCCGCAGGAGGACGATCCCGCCTCAATCTTCAACGGCACCGGAAACACGCGCTACGCGACCACGCGAGTGAAGGCCATGAACGCGCAACAGCACGGGGCCCTGGCGGTGCTGATTGCCTCAGAGCCGAACCGCAAGCATCCCTCGAACCAGGAGCGCGCCAGGCGAATCGGCAGCGAGCCTCGCAAAGACCCCATTCCGTCGCAGGCCATTGCTGATGACGAACTGCACACGCCCACGGTATTTGTTTCTGACGCGGTCTTGAAGGAGCTGCTGGCCACGGCTGGCGCGACGCCCAGTGACTTGCAGGCGGCCATCGATCGCAACCTCAAGCCGCAATCGCGCCTGCTGCGCGATACTAGCGTAACGGTTCACCTGCGCAATCAGTTTGCGCGCCAGGGCACAACCTACAACGTCGGCGGCGTGCTCGAAGGCAGCGATCCAGCGCTTGCGGCCGATACCATCATCATCAGCGGTCATCACGACCACAATGGCGCCAGCGGCGG
This sequence comes from Terriglobia bacterium, assembly GCA_021323935.1. Classification (GTDB taxonomy): domain Bacteria; phylum Acidobacteriota; class Terriglobia; order Terriglobales; family Acidobacteriaceae; genus JAFAIN01. Next base: position 5,317 of record JAJPJZ010000185.1, read on the forward strand.
GCTGGTGTGGCATGGCGCTGACGATAACGGCTCGGGGACGGTGGGCGTGGTGGCGCTGGCGCGCGCATTCGCAGCCAATCCGGCCAGGCCGAGGCGCTCAATCTTGTTTGTAGTGTTTGCGGCGGAAGAGCGCGGCCTGCTCGGCTCGTATTACCTGGCGCAGCATCCGTCTCGCCCGCTCAATCGCACTCGCGCCATGATCAACTTCGACATGATTGGCCGCGATGAGGCGCCCAGCGACCAGACCAACGGCCTGATTGACATTCCTGCCGACACCACCAACCGGCTGAACCTGATTGGCGGGCTTTATAGTCCAAGCTACCGTCGCGTGGTTGAAGCACAAAACCGCTACGTCGGCCTGGTGCTTGACGACCGCTTCGATCACGAAGCCGCGCTCAACGTCTTTTTCCGCAGCGATCAATTTCCATTCGTGCTGCACAACATCCCGGCATTCTGGTGGTTTACCGGCTTCCATCCCGATTACCACCACACCACCGACACTGCCGATAAGATCGATTACGTCAAGATGGCAAAGATCCTGCGACTCGCATATTTAACGGCCTGGCAGTTTGGCGACGGGGTTACACCGACGTTCATTGCCAACCCAAAAGGCAGCGCCGCCGGCCGTTAAGCGTGATGTTTCGCCAGCTCGCGAGCCGGCGCTTTGCGTTGTGGCCGGCGGTTGCGACACTCGCGCAGAAAGAACGCCTTCAGTGCTTCCCGCCTGACCACCGGCGTGGTTAAATGAGGCAGTGAAGCGCGTTGTCCATGCCGCCTGCCCGCACGATTGTCCCGACGCCTGCGCCGTGCTGATTACGGTGGAAGACGGCCGCGCAACCAGGATTGAAGGCGACCCGGAACATCCGGTGACGCGCGGCTTCCTATGCGCCAAGGTCGCGAAGTACCTGGACCGCGTTTACTCGCCTGACCGCGTGCTGTATCCCATGCGGCGCATCGCGCCCAAGGGCACGCAGGCCGCAAAAACGCCGCGTGGGAGCGGCGAATCGCGACTGAGCGGCACCTGGCAGCGCATCTCCTGGGACGAAGCGCTTGACTCAATCGCGCTGCGGCTCCAGAACATCGCGCGGGAGTTCGGTCCTGAAGCCATTCTTCCCTATTCTTACGGCGGCACGCTGGGCGTCCTGAACAACGCCTCCATGGACCGGCGGTTTTTTCATCGCCTGGGCGCTTCGCAATTGAACCGAACGATTTGCGCTTCCACCGGCGGTGAGGCGCTGGTCTCGGTCCTCGGCCGCAAGCTCGGCACCGATCCTGAGCACTTCCGCCACTCGCGCTACATCATTGCCTGGGGCGCAAACATCCACGGCAACAATGTTCACCTGTGGCCGTTCATTGAAGAGGCGCGGCGAAACGGCGCAAAGCTCGTGGTCATCGATCCGTATCGCACGCGCACGGCAAAATGTGCCGACTGGTATTTGCCCATCGTGCCCGGCACCGATGCCGCGCTGGCGCTCGGGATGATGAACATCATCATCGCCGAGGGCCTGTACGATGCCGAGTACGTGGCCCGCCACACCTTCGGCTTTGACCAACTGCGCGAACGCGTGCGCGAGTACACGCCCGAACGCGTCTCGCGCTGGACCGGAATCGCAGCCGAAGACATTGTGAAGCTGGCGCGCGAATATGCCACCTCGCGCCCGGCGGTGATTCGCGTTAATTACGGCGTGCAGCGCTCCGAACGCGGAGGCATGGCTGTCCGCAGCATCACGATGCTGCCCTGCATCACGGGCTCGTGGAAGGAATTAGGAGGCGGGCTGCAGCTCTCGCTGAGCGGCGCAGTCAAGAACCTGAATCGCGACGCGCTTGAAATGCCTGAGCTTATGCGGCGAAGCCCGCTGGGCCGGCCTGCGCGCACCCTCAACATGTCGCTGTTAGGGTCGGCGTTGAACCAGGTCAGCGATCCGCCGGTGAAGGCGATGCTGGTTTATAACTCGAACCCGGCGGCGGTTGCGCCCGACCACAACAACGTGATACGCGGGCTGCTGCGGCCTGATCTGCTTACCGTGGTCCATGAGCAGTTCTTCACCGATACCACCGATTACGCCGATCTCGTGCTGCCGGCCACGACGTTTTTCGAACACAAGGAGCTGCAGACTTCGTACGGGCATTACTACCTGCAGATTTCTGACCAGGCGATTGCGCCGCTCGGCGAGGCAAAATCAAACGTCGAGTTCTTCCGCGAGCTGGCGCTGCGCATGGGTTTTAGCGAGCCATGCTTCCGTGAGTCAGTTGACGATTTGATTGACCAGGCGTTGATTTCGAGCGACCCCGTGCTGCAGGGCATTACGCGGCCACGCCTGGAACGCGAGCACTGGGCGCGGCTTCCGCTGCCGAATTCGGGAGCTCCTGAAGTGGCGGCCGGCTCGTCTGAACATGCTTCAAAAAATCAGGCGCCCGCAGGCGCGCCGCTGCCGTTTGCCGAGGGTTTTGCCACGCCGGCAGGCAAGGCGCTGCTGCGCAATGATTCGCTCGTGCAACTGGGGCTCGATCCGGTGGCTTCGTTTACGCCTCCGGAGGAATCGCGGCACAACGAAAGCGAGCGCAAGTTCCCGCTCGAGATGCTGGCGCGCAAGGCCGATAATTTTTTGAACACCACATTCTGCAACGTGGAATCGCTGCAGCCCATGGAAGCGGCGACGCGCGAAGTGCTGGAGATCAGCGGCCCTGACGCAGAGGCCCGAGGCATTCGCCAGGGCGACCGCGTGCGGGTATGGAACCACCGCGGCAGCCTGGTGCTGACCGCGCGGGTCAATGGCGCGGTGCAGCCGGGCGTGGTTTCAGCGCGGCTGGGCTGGGCCAAGCTTTCGCCCAACGCGTCAAATGTCAACGTGCTCACCTCAGAGCGGCTGACCGATATGGGCGAGGGCCCAACGTTTTATTCCTGCCTGGTGGAAGTGGCGCGCCTCCAACCTGCCTAGCGGGCGCGCTTGCCCGCGATACAATGAACAATTCGAGGACCAATGTTCCGCATCACCGTGGAAGACACTTTTGCCGCCGGCCATTACCTGCGCAATTATCGCGGCAAGTGCGAAAATCCGCACGGCCACAACTACCGCATTCGAGTCACGCTCGAAGGCGAAGAGCTGGATCGCGCCGGCCTGCTGCTCGATTTCAAAGACCTGAAAGAGGCGCTCAAGCCCACCGTCGATCGGCTGGACCACCAGATGATCAACGACCTTGAGCCGTTCACCGCAACCAATCCTTCAGCGGAAAACCTGGCGCGCTATTTCTTCACTGAAATTCGCGAGCGGCTTCAGCGCTCCACCAATGGCCGCGTGGCGGTGCGCCGCGTCACCGTGTTTGAAACCGAAACCACCACGGCCAGCTACTTCGAATAGCCGCGCTTTCGCACGACACACATTCAGGCTATATTCACCGGCATGACTCACGAGCCGGCAATTCGCAACGTCAGCGATACTGCGCTGTGGATGGCCTACTACCGGGCCCAGGAAACCGACCGCCCCGATGCGCTGTTCAAGGATCCACTGGCGCGCAAGCTGGCCGGTCGCCGTGGCGAGCAGGTGGTCAATGAGCTGCGTCGCGGTCGCGCCATGGCCGCGCCGATGATCGCGCGCACCGTGATGATTGATGAGATGCTGCAGCGCGCCATCGCCCAGGGTTGCGACGTGGTGCTCAACCTGGCGTGCGGCCTCGATACCCGGCCGTTTCGCTTGCCGCTGCCGGCGGCGCTGGTGTGGATTGAAGCTGACCTGCCTGACCTGCTCAGCTACAAGACCGAGCTGCTGCAGGGTGAAACTGCTCAATGCCAGGTGCGGCGAATCAGCGCCGACCTGGCGGATGCCAAAGCGCGGCAGCAGGTCCTGGCCGAGGCCGCCGCGGCCGGCGACAGGATTGTGGTCATTACCGAAGGCTTGTTGGGATATCTCGATCCCGAGGCGGTTGCGGACCTGGCGCGTGACCTGCACAGCCGGCCGAAGATCGCCAGGTGGATCACCGATTTCGCCTCGCCAATGGTGTTGAAGCGGGTGAACAAGCAATGGGGCAAGCAGTTGAACGCCGCCGGCGCGCCGTTGAAGTTTGCTCCGCCGGAAGGCGAATTGTTCTTTCAGCCGCACGGCTGGTGCGCCGAACAGTTCCGCGACATGATGGAAGAAACCCAGCGACTCAACCGTCCCTTGCCGGGAGCCGCAATCTTCAAGATCATGTCGCGAATTGCGCCTGGCTTCGCTGCAAAGCAAAAGAAATTGTGGCGTTCGGGCGTGGCCACGATGTCACGCTGCTGAAGCGTCGGCGCTACGCCGCTGCTGATAAACTTTCGCCATGGCCCTCCGCTTTCCGCGTGCCAAAAAATCGACCAGCCGCAGGAGCAATGACGCTCAGCGCAGCTTCAATTCGCAGGAGTTTCCCGGCGCCCCCATCGAGCAGCTTCGCGATGACTACCTGGTGGCGCACATTGATGGCGGCGCGCGCGGCAACCCCGGCCCGGCCGGCTACGGCGTCGTGATTGAAGACCACGCCGGCCGCCGCATTGACCAGCTTTCGCAGTTCCTGGGCGTGCAGACCAATAATTACGCCGAGTATTCCGGCCTGATTGCCGCGCTGGAATATGCGCGCCGCAACCACTTCCGGTCGCTCAAGGTGCTGAGCGATTCGGAGCTGCTGGTCAAGCAGATCAAGGGCGAATACAAGGTGCGCTCGGCGCCCCTGCAGGAACTCTACGCCAAGGCCCGCGCGCTGATTCGTGAGCTGGACGCGTTTGCCGTCCAGCACATTCCGCGTGAGCAGAATCGCGAGGCCGATCACCTGGCCAACCTCGCCATGGATAACGCGATGATGCGCTCCCGTGCTCAGAGCCCGGCTGTGCCGGCCAAGGCCGCCGGCAACGCCGTCCGCTACGTGGAAGGCGTGGTGCGCGGCGGCGTCGTTGAGTTGCCCGAGGGTACTACGCTGCCGGAAGGCGCCAGGGTAACGATCACGCTGCGCCGGTAGCACGCCGGGCAGGCCTAAGTCGTAGGCGTGGAGGGCTTCGGCGCCGGCACCGGTTTGACAAAACTGCCGCCAGCCTTTACTCGTAAGGTTTGAACCTGCCGCTCAAGCACTATTCCGCGCCTGTTCGCCGCCGGGGGCTGCCATGCTGAGGCGGCTGTTTATTGCTCTTTCTGAGAGCCGCAGGCTGCGGCACATGGCTGAACGCTCGGCTGCCGGCCGGCGGCTTTCATCGCGATTTGTGGCCGGCACCGCGGTCGAAGACGCGCTGACCGCCACGCGCGCCGTCAATCAGCTCGGCATGTCGGTTTCGCTCGATAACCTGGGCGAGAACGTCACCGACGCCGCCGAGGCTCGCCAGAGCGCCGCGCTCTATCACCAGCTTCTCGACGCCATCGCTGCGCAAAACCTTAATGCCAACGTCAGCCTGAAGCTGACGCACATGGGCCTCGATGTGGATGAGGCGCTGGCGCAGCAGCTCGTCTCTGACCTGGTTGCGAAAGCGTCTTTGCTCAATAGCTTCGTCAGGGTCGATATGGAAGGCTCGGCCTACACCGAGCTCACGCTGCAATTTGTGCGCCGCCTGCATCAGCAGCCGGCAAATGCATCGCGCGTCGGCGCGGTCATCCAGTCCTATCTTTACCGCAGCGCGCAGGATGTTGAGGCGCTGCTGGCCGAACGCATCCGCATACGGCTTTGCAAAGGCGCCTACAACGAGCCTGCGCAAATTGCCTTCCCGCAGAAAAGCGATGTCGATGCCAACTACGTGAAGCTGATGAAGCTGCTGCTGAAAAGCGGCGTGTATCATGGCATCGCCACCCACGACGAGAAGATGATCGAGGCCACCAAGGCCTTCGCTCGCGCCGAGAACATCGCGCCCGACCAGTTTGAGTTCCAGATGCTGTACGGTGTGCGCCGCGACCTGCAGCAGCAGCTTGTGCGCGAAGGCTGGCGCATGCGCGTGTATATTCCGTTCGGAACCGAGTGGTATCCCTACCTGATGCGGCGGCTGGCTGAGCGCCCGGCAAACGTGTTCTTCATCGCGCGCAACCTGTTCCGCTAATCTGCACGTAACTGGCCTCGAATGAGCTGCAGCCCAGCCGGCTTGCCCTATCGGCCCCGCTGCTAGAATTCGAGCAAACGATCCCGCGCAATTCGCAAGCCCCGATGGGAGACACGGTTGGACGACAATCAGGCGACATTCTTGCTCGTGCGGCGCTGCGTCAGCGGCGATGCCGTCGCATGGGAAGAGCTGGTTCGCCTGCATCATCGCCGCGTCTACAACGTGTGTTACCGTTTCACCGGCTCGGCTGAAGACGCAGATGACCTGACGCAGGAGGTCTTCATCCGCTTGTTTCGCACCTTGGGCAGCTATGAGCCGGGGAAGGGTTCATTTGTCACCTGGCTGACCACCATGTCGCGCAATCTGCTGGTGGACCACTTCAGGCGCAGCCGGCAAGACCGCGTCACTGATTCGCTGGACGCCGGCCTGGGACCGGAGGAGGATTCGGCCACCATGGCCGACCAGCTCGCCTCCCCGGTGCCCGCGCCCGACCAGCATATCCAGAGCCGGGAGCGGCAGGCCATGGTGCATGCCGCCCTGCAAAAGCTCTCGCCGGAGCTCCGGGAGGCTGTTATCTTACGGGATTTACAGGACTTAGACTATCGTGACATCGCCCAGGTGCTGAAGGTGCCGGAGGGTACGGTGAAGTCGCGAATCAACCGCGGGCGCACGGAACTTGCGCGCCTGCTTTCACGTACTTATCAACAGGATGCTTCGGCCGGAGTGCCGGCGCCTGGCGCGAATGCCGGGCCCGCAAACCCCGGTCGCGGAGCCCAGAAGTGAAGGGCTGAATGGAAGGCCAAGTTCCAATGCAGCACGCCGAATTTGAAGCGCTGATGACTGATGCGCTTGATGGCGTGCTTGCGGGTGAAGCGCAGCAGCGGTTTGAGGGCCATCGCGCGGAGTGCCCGGCGTGCGCGCTGATGTACAGCGACGCCGCGGCCGGCATGAACTGGCTGGCTACGCTCGAGCCGGCGCAGCCGCCCGCCAACATCGTCGGGAAAATCATGGTCGCAACCGTGGGCCAGGTAAGCGCCGCCGCCAAGGTCCAGGAAAGCCGCGCTTGGCTGCAGAAGCTGCGCGCCGCGGCAGCTCCCCTGCTGCAGCCGGTGCTGCAACCGCGCTTTGCGCTGTCGTTTGCGATGGCATTCTTCTCAATTTCAACCGCGCTCAGCCTGGGCGGCGTAAAGCTGACCAACGTGAATGCGGCGTCGCTGGCGCCGGCTACGCTGGCCAACAACGCCATCCGCACCTTCCATGAGACCACCGCCCGCGCTGCGCATTATTACGACAACTTGCGCTTCGTGTACGAGCTGGAATCGCGCTACCGCGAACTGAAGAATTCGCTGCCCGATACGAACGAAAGCTCGCCACAGCGCCAGCCCGAGCAGAAGCAAAACCAGAACCAGAACCGCAACAATTCAAGCGGAGATCCTCGTCACTCCCCTGACCACCAGCAGTACAGCCGAGACCTGCGCAACACCGTGGTCGCGAGCAACCAGGCTTCGAGTTCCCGCTTCGCCCGTCCGGACGCAAACCGGGCAGCGGAGCCGTTTCAAATTGCGAAACTCGAACCTCAAGACTCGAAACTCGGAAGCATCTCCAGGAGCATCGGATGAACTGCGCAAATCACCCTCAAACGCCCGCAACGGCCTTTTGTCGCACCTGCGGCAAGCCACTGTGCGCTGCCTGCCAGCGCATTGTGAACGGCGTAATTTTTTGTGAAACCTGCATTGCTGAAAGGCTGGGAGCCCCGCCCGCGGCGGGCGCGGCGCCCGGAGTGGCCGCAGGCGCGCCCGTAGCCCCGGTGGTTCCGGTCGGCGCTCCGCGGGCCGCATCGCCGGGCCTGGCCGCGCTGCTCGGTTTTATTCCAGGCGTGGGCGCCATCTACAACGGCCAGTTTGTAAAAGGCGTAGCCCACGTCGCGATTTTTATAGCGCTGATCTGGGCGGCTGACCGCGTGGACTGGTTCGGCCTGCTGATTGCCGCCTGGATTTTCTACATGGTTTACGACGCGTACAAGACGGCGCGTGCGCGTGAACTGGGCGAACCCCTGCCTGACCCATTCGGCTTTGAAAATTTGTGGGAAGGCGGCCGGCGCGCCTACAGCACGCCGCACGTCGCGGCGGTGCCGCCGGCGGTGGGCTTTACTCCGGCGGGCACCGAGGCTGTGGCCGGGTCCGCACCTGCAGCCGCGGCCGTAGATCCGGTGCTCGCTGCCGAACCCGCGGGCCGACCGGGCGCCCCAATCGGCGCCATTGTGCTGATCGCCCTGGGCGCGCTGTTCCTGCTCAACACGTTTACTGATCTTTCGCTGTGGTGGCTGAACCGCTATTGGGTTCCGGCAGCGCTGATTGCGTTTGGCGTCTGGATCTTTGTTCGCAAGCGCTCGCGGCCCTGGTCATGCCCATGCACGCGCTGCGTGGCCCGCTGCGCCATGGGGCCAGCCCTGCTGATCACGACTGGAGTTCTGTGGCTGCTGGACGAGAGCACGCGCTGGACGTTTGACCGCAGTTGGCCCATCTACCTGATCGTGCTGGGCGCCATCATGGTGGCGCGGCACAGCGCCTCCGATGAAGGCCACATCCCGCTGGCGGAGCGCATGCGCAACAACCCTGACTACGCGCGATTCATGTCTGCCGCGGAAGCCAAAATGCACCGCAAGCAGCAGCGGTTCCAGGAAAAAATGGATCGATTTAACGAGCGCATGAACGGAGTGCGCAGCGACATCAATCCGCAAGGCACGACGCCGCCGCAAACCGGCTCGGCGCCTGATGAGGTACACAATGGGTAGCCCAACCGGCACTGTTGGCACTCCTGCTCCGCCTGCTCCGCTGCCGCCATACCGGCGGCGGTCGATGGCCGGCCCGGTGGTTTTGATTGTTCTCGGAGTCCTGTTCCTGCTGGCGAATTCCCACGTGGTGCAATGGTCGCGACTGTGGTTCTGGTTCGGGCGCTGGTGGCCGGTGCTGATCATCCTGTGGGGCGTAGTCAAGCTGATTGAATACTTCCGCGCTCGTGATGGCGGCTACCGCATGCGCGGCATCGGCGTCGGCGGGTTCTTTTTGCTGTTCTGGATTGTGGTTTTCGGCATGGGAGCGCGTCACTCCTCTGCCTGGATGAACAGCGACAACGGCCCGCAGTGGGATTGGGACTGGGGCGGGGCCTTCGGCAGCGGCTACGACTTCACCGACGAGTTGGCGCCGCAGCCGGTCAAGCCCGGCAGCAGCGTGCAGGTCGCCAGCGACAACGGCGACATCACGATCAGCACCTGGGACGAGCAGCAGATCAAAGTCGTGGGCCACAAGCACGTCACCGCCAACGACCAGAACGAAGCCAACAGCATGGCTGACCGCACTAAGCCAGTCATCAGCGGCTCGGCTGACGGCTTGACGGTGAACGCCAATACCGGGGGTTCGGGCGAGCGCGTAGGAGTGATGGGGCCGCACGGCGTCAGCACCAACCTTGAAATCTTCCTGCCAAAAAATGTTTCGGTTGACGTGAGCACGCGCCATGGCGACGTGAAGATTCACACCCGCCAGGGAAATGTGCGCGCCTCCACTTCGCACGGCGACGTCGATGTGGATGAAGTGACCGGCGACACCACGGTGTCCATGCGCCACGGCGACTTGCGCGCCGCCAACCTCACCGGCAGCCTTGAGATAGACGGCTCGTTGAGCGATGTCGATATTTCGACCGTGGGCGGGCTGGTGCGCATCAATGCCGAAGTGATGGGCAACTTCAAGACGGTCGAGCTGAAGAAGGGCCTGCAGTTTCACTCCTCGCGCACGGACCTGCAGATCGAGCAGCTCACGGGCGAGCTCAACATGGATGGCGGCGACCTGCGCGTTGGCCAGTGTGACGGCTTCCAGATCACCACGCGCTCCAAAGATATTCACCTCGATGACGTCACCGGCGATGTCCGGGTCGAGAACAACAACGGCAACGTGGATGTGCACGTGAGCCAGGTGCCGGTGGGCAACATTCGCGTGGATAACCGGCGGGGTGACATCGAGCTGGTGCTGCCTGCGGCGGCGAGCTTTAACGCTTCGGCCACGACGCGCCGCGGCGAAGTGGAAAGCGACTTCGACGCCATCCACGTCAGCCCTGAACACGGCATGACGATCGCCAGCGGAACCGTGGGCAAAGGCGGCCCGAAGATTGCCGTGACCAGCGAAAGCGGCGGCATCCAGATCAGGAAGGCGGGATAGCTGTTTTTACGAGGCGCCGAAGGTAATTTGCGAATTGCAATCGCGCTCTGCTATCAATCGTGATTCGCAAAATCACCGATCAGGGATCCCGCTTCTATGGCCTACATTCAATTCCTCGGCGCAGCCGATGTTGTGACCGGCTCAAAACACCTCATCAACACCGGCGATGAGAGCGGAACCACCGGCTTGCAGGTGCTGGTGGATTGTGGCCTGTTCCAAGGTCAAAAAGAATGGCGCGATCGCAACTGGCACGACCTGCCGATCGACGCCCGGCGCATTGATGCGGTCATCCTGACGCACGCTCATCTCGACCATTCCGGCTGGATTCCGCGCCTGGTGAAGCAGGGCTTCACCGGGCCTATTTACGCGACCCCGGCGACCATTGATTTATGCGGGATCCTGCTGCCCGACTCAGGCCACCTGCAGGAAGAAGACGCCAACTTTCACAATCGCCACAAAACCTCGAGTCACGACCCGGCGCTGCCGCTTTACACGGCTGACGAGGCGCACAACTGCCTGAAGGATTTCCAGCCGGTCGAGATCGGAGTGGACAAGCAACTCAGCGCCGACTTTTCGTTTCGCTTCTATCGCGCGGCGCATATCCTCGGCTCCTCCATGGCCAACATTACCTTGAAGCAAAACGGCTCGCCCCGCACGCTGGTGTTCACCGGCGATATCGGCCGCATGCGCGATACCACGATGGCGCCCGGCAAAGTGCTGCACACCGGGCCCGCCGAGCCCGGCTCGCCTGACGTTCTGGTGATGGAATCAACCTACGGGGACCGGGCGCATCCCGAAACTGATCCGCGGCCGCAGCTTGCGCAATTGATTTCGCAGGCGGTGCAGCGCGGCGGCAGCGTCATCGTGCCGGCGTTTGCCGTGGAGCGCACGCAAAAGTTCATCTTCATCCTGAAGGAGATGATGGAAGCAGGCACGATTCCGCGCGTGCCGGTGCACATTGATAGCCCCATGGCCATTCAGGCGGTGCAGATCTTCCTGAAGCATACTGAGGAATTCACCGACGACACTAAAGCGCTGATTGCGAAATATGGCTCGCCGCTGCAATGGCAAGGCTTTTATTTCGATTCGACGCCGGAGCAGTCGAAGAAGATCAACGATGAGCGGCAGCCCTGCATCATCCTGTCGTCGAGCGGCATGGTGACGGGCGGACGCATTCAGCATCACCTGGTGCAGCGGCTGCCGGATGCGCGGAATCTGGTGATCTTCATTGGCTACCAGTCGCCGGGGACACGCGGCGCGCAACTGAAGGCCGGCGCGAAGACGGTCAGGATGCTGGGCCAGGATGTGGCGGTGCGCGCGCAGGTTGCGGCCATAGAGCAATTCAGCGATCACGCCGATACGGGTGAGCTGTTGACCTGGCTGAAGATGTTTCCCAAGCCGCCCTCGGTCACCTACCTCGTGCACGGCGACCCGGGCTCGGCATCGCAACTGCAGCAGGCAATTTCGCGCGAGATGCATTGGCACGTCGACGTGGCGCACTACCTGGAAAAGGTGACGATCAGCTAGTCGCGCCGGGTGAACTCTGCCAGCGCTTCCAGCCTGTGCCTCGCCGCTCCCGAATCAATAGACTGCGTCGCGAGGGGCAGGGCCTCGGCAATGCCGGCAGCCCGGCCGGCCGCGACCAGGGCAGCCGCCGAATTCAGCAGCACCACGTCGCGACGTGGGGAGCGATCGCCCGCCAGGATGCTGCGGATGATGGCGGCATTCTCTCCGGCATCGCCGCCCGCAATCGAAGTGAGCGGTGCGCGCGCAATCCCGAACTGCTCGGGAGAAATTTCGCCGGCCTGCACTTTACCGTCTCGCACCTCGGCCACGGTGGTCGGCCCGGAGATGGTGATTTCATCGAGGCCGTCGTGGCCGTGCACTACCATGGCGCGGCTCACACGCAGCCGGCACAACGCTTCTGCGACCTTTGCGACGAGATCCATGGCATAGACGCCGACGATCTGCGCCGAGGCGCCAGCAGGATTGGTGAGCGGCCCCAGCAGGTTGAACACGGTGCGCAGCTTCAGCTCTCGCCGCGCCGCCTGCACGTGGCGAGTGGCGGCGTGCATTGCGGGCGCGTAAAGAAATACGACTCCAACTTCCTCGAGGCAGGCGGCCAGACGCTCTGCGGACAGTTCAAGGCGCACGCCCAGCGCCTCCATTACGTCGGCGGAGCCGCACTTTGAGCTGACGCTGCGATTGCCATGCTTGGCCACGCGCACACCGGCGCCGGCGACGACGAGCGCGGTCGCGGTTGAAATGTTGAAGGTTCCGCTGGTGTCGCCGCCGGTGCCGCAGGTATCGATCAGGGCATCGCGCTCGGTGCCGCTGGCGTCGAGGGCCGAAGCAGCCCGAATCGGCAGCCGCGCCGCCACTTCGCGAATGGCTTCGGCAAAGCCGACGATCTCATCTACGGTTTCGCCGCGCATGCTGAGCGCCACCAGCAACGCGCCAATCTGCGCATTGGTGGCGCTGCCGGCCAGGATCTCAGCCATGACCTGCCGCGCCTCGTCGCGCGACAAGGCTCGCCGGTGTAGCGCAATTTGGTGGAGCGCCTCAACAATCATGCGCGGTGCGGCTATGGTAGCTGAAGCCATGCAGGGGCCTCGCGGGATCGCAGCTCAGTGCTGAACAAATGAAACCAGGTCAGGATTGCCGCCCACGGCGGAGTGAACGTCAATCTGCGCTGCGTCACTCCAGGTCCCATTTGAAACTTTGAGCTGGTGGACCTTGCCGTCATTGGCGCCGATATACAGCGCCGATGAATCGAGCAGCGCATCGCCTGAAAGCGGCTGCGCGCCTCCGGCCAACGCCACATTGAATACCTGCCCCTGGGCCACGTTATAGCCCAGCAGGTTACTGGCGCCGACCACGAACAGGTAGTTGCTGTCGAAAGTGGTGATCAGTTCAGTGGGCGTGAACACACCCGCGCTGAAATCATGGAACGTGGTTGTGTCGGTCACGGCCTGGCCGCAGCCTTGCCCGGCCGTAACGGCGGGCGTGATCACGTCAACGCCGGTGGCGCTTCCGGTGGAATCGACAGCAAAAACTGTGCGGCCGTTTAACGCACTCCGCACTTTTTCAGGCGCGCCAGCGGTCGCGACCGAATCGGCCTGGAGGTTGTCGCAGGGGCGGCGCGCCGTCACGGCGCTGGTCTCGGCAAAATAGGCGAATTGGCCGCTGGTGAGGAAAGCGACGTCATTGGCGGGTGAGCTCAAGTTGAACTGCCTGGCGGAGACGTGCGACGAATATTCAGTGACCAGGCTGCCGGCCACGATGTAAGCGTCGAAGCCGTCAGGCGTCCACGCTGCGGCGGTCGCGCCGGCGACGTTCAGGATGTGAACCTGGCTGGTGGAAACATCCACCACGAAGACGTTGGTCGCGTTCGCCACGATCACGTGGTTTTCGCCCGGATCAACTGCCAGCACCTTGCCGGGAGCGCCGCCGATGGTGGTTACGGTGTTGGTGGTTCCGAGGCTGACAATCAGCAGCCCGATCGGGGTTCCGAGGTAGGCGTTTCTTTGCCCGCTGCCCACGATCAGCGAGTTAGGTGAGGCCGGCAACGTTACGGCGGTTCCGGCAGTGTTGGTTGAAATCGCGATCGGCACCAGGGCCGTGCCCGCGCTGGAAGCCACCCACACCGACCCTGCCACCGTTCCCGAAACGTTGGCGACGACCGGGTTGCTGAACGTATCGAAGTTCAGGCCGATGTTGCAGGTTGGCGGCTGGCACGAGGCCACGATGGCTCCGGTGCCGCCCATCGCAGGATTAAAGGTTGTGCCGCTTGAAGAACCCAGCGCCGCGGGAATGACGGTGTAGGTCAATCCCTGGGCGTTCGCAATGCTCTTGCCGTTGGTGTCGGTTACGTCAGCGGAAAGCGCCTGCTGCGTCGTGGTGGGGAAAGTGGTGCTGAAGCTGGTGTCAGAGGCGTTGGCGACGTGAAAGCTGATGGCCTGCACGGCGCAGGTGTTGAACGTGGCGGGCAGGCTGGTGTTGCCGGCGGCAGAGGCAAACACCGCCGCCGTTCCCGGAGTGCCCGCCGTGGCCAGGCCGTTATTGTCAATGCTGACGACCGAGGTGAGTGTGCTGGCCCAGGTGAACGGACCGACGGTCGAAGTAATATCAGTGCCGTTGTTGAATGCCTTGGCGGTAAATGACTGCGTCCCGCCTGAAGAAACGCAGCCCGAAGTTGAAGTCGGGCTGATGGAAATCGCCGTAACGGTCTTGTGGACGAAGATGCTGGCGCTGGCGCTCAGGGTGCTGGAAGTCGCGGTAACGGAGCCCTGGAAGCCGGCGTTGCCCGGCGTGCAATTCACAAAGCTGGAATCAAATGTGCCGGCACAGGCGTCAACTTCGCAGCCCGTCAGGCCGGCCACGGAGCAGTTCGGCGTGCTCAAGGTGAGCCCCGAGCTCGCCGTAAACGTGATGGTGGGCTGTTTGGCCAGCGCCGTGTTCGTGCTGTCCTGCGCCTGCGCGGTGAACGTCACAACGCCACCGGGCACCACCGAAGCAACATCAGGCGTGATGGTGACGTGATCGGCGGTGGTGGTGGTGCTGCTGCTGTGGCCGCAAGCGGCAAGAGCCAGGGCCGCGACTACGGCAATCAGGGAAAAGAAACTACGACGCATTCACCCTCTGGAACTCTAAGCGAGGCCCTGCGCAAGCTGAAGGCCAAATTTGCTGGAAATCCAAGTTTAGAGGCGCGGCTCCGGTTTGGGCAAATCGCCGCTCGCGATCTCCGCGCCGAATGAGGTGAACACCTGAACTTGCAGCCAGTTGCGCCAAAGAGACTGGGGCGGCGCAAGGATTGGCGCAACGCCCTGCGGCGGGCGCGCCCGGCCCTGGATGGGCGTGGCGCGTCTCGCCATGTGCAACGCCGCGGGTTTATTTGTTCAGGCGGGCGTTCAATGTGATTTCAGCATTCAGCAGCTTTGAAACCGGGCAGCCGGCTTTGGCAGCATTGGCCAGCTCGCGAAACTTGTCTTCGGTTACGTTGGGAACACGCGCATTCAGGTCGAGATCGACTCGGGTGATGGCCCAGCCGCCGTCCTTCTGCTCCAGGTTTACCTTGGCGACGGTGCGGATTGCATCGGCGGGGAAGCCGTTTTTTTCAAGCTGTGCCGAAAGCGCCATCGAAAAACAGCCGGCGTGCGCCGCGGCGATCAATTCTTCAGGATTGGTGCCGGGCTCGTTTTCAAACCGCGTGCGAAATGAGTAGCCCAACTGCTTGAACGCGCCGCTTGCGCCGGTTACCGTGCCCTTGCCCGATTTCAATCCGCCATTCCAAACCGCTGTCGCCTCGCGCTGCATGAATGCTCCTCAGTAGTGAATTGGAAAACCCCACATCATATCAATTCATCGCCATGCGTTTGTCGTTGCGCGCGGCACTTCGGCGCGCGCTGAGTGATTAACCGCCGCTCTGCTTGAATCTGCTACGCTTTTTGCGTGATCGATCGCCGCTGGGATCCGTTGCTGGCCCGCTCTTCGCAGATTGCGATTTTTAAAGCCATGGAAATCAGCATCTCGGCGCTGGGTGAAGGCCGCGCGACGCTCACCATGCCGTATGAGCGCCGTTATGACGGCATCTTTCAATCGTTCCACGGCGGCCTGCTGATGACGCTGGCCGATACGGCCGCCTGCATCGCCGTCCTGACCCTGGCCGGGCCGGACGCCGTCATCACGACCACCGACATGAACATCCGCTTCCTGGCAGCGTGCACCAGCGGCGCGACCGCAGAAGCGCGCGTGATCAAGTTTGGCCGCTCCCTTTGCCCAACCGAGGTGATGCTGCGCGACACGAGCGGCCATGAAGTGGCCATCGCGCAAGTGACTTACATGCGGCTGGAGAAGATGCCGAGCCGAGCCTAAAGCGGCAGTTCCACGCCAATGTTTCGTTCACGCGCCAGCTCCAGAACTGCGCGCCCGACCACGACGTCGTAGATTCCTAGCCCCAGGTTCGCGCAGATCACCTGCTCACCTTGCCTGCGCTGCTCGCCGCCGCGCGCAACCAACGCAGCCAGCTTGGCAGGCGCGGGCCAGTTTTCGAAGTAACCGTGCTGCCGGTGCGATTCGAATGTGAGTACGTCGTCTGCGAAGAAGCGGCCGGCATTGCGCGCTGCCGCGGCTGGAATTGTGCTGTCAAGGTCGAGCGCGCAGCAGAACGAAGTGTTGTTCAGTGCACCGGCTGCGAGCCTGCTCGCGCCCGCAGCGCGAGGCCACGGTGCTGCCGTAATCACGATTTCGCTGCCGGCGGCGGCGGCTTCGGCCGATGCGGCGGCTTCAACTTTGATGCCCTGCTGGGTTTCGACTTCGGCTGCGAAAAGTTCAACCGCGGCGCGGCGGGGCGCATACGCCAGCACGGTCGTGAGCTTCGGCAGCACTTCGCGCAGGGCTGCGACCGCGGCACGCCCGACTACTCCCGGCCCGATGACCGCCAGGCTCGCGGCGTCTGGAGGGCCAAGGTGCTTTGCCGCCACCGCCGCCGACGCGCCGGTACGCACCGCAGTGATCCAGGTTGCGTCCACGATCGCCTGCGGCAGCCCGGTTTCAGGATCATTCAGCAGCAGAGTGCCGCTGACCGCCGGCAAGCCTCGCCGCCGGTTCTCCGGGAAGGCCGTTACCCACTTCACGCCTGCGGCCGCGGCAGCCGGCACGTATGCCGGCATGGCGTGCATCAGGCTGCCGGGCTGAGGGTGCAGGCCGAGCTTTGGCGGCATTTCGCTGCGGCCATGGCCGTGCTCGGAAAGCGCGAGCTCAACCAGATGAATGACCTGGCGCATCGTCAGGCCGCAACGCTGCACGTCAGCAGCGGAAAGATACAGGAACGAACGCACCACGGCATTTCACCATAGCCCACTTGGACGCAGCGGGTTTTCTGGTAGTCAGTCTTGCGGAATTACAAGTTGAACAATTCGCGCAGGCGCTTGGTTTGGGCGCGGCTCACCGGCACTTCCGCCTGCTTTTTGTCGTCCATGCGGAGCTGGTATGAGCTCTTGAACCACGGCACCACTTCGCGAATGCGGTTGATGTTCACCAGGTACGACCGGTGCGTGCGCCAGAACAGCTTGGGGTCGAGCAACTCCAGTAGCTCTTCCAGCGTGCGGCAGTTCGACTGGCCTTCGAGGCCGTTGCAGATGACGACCGTGATGACGCCGTCCTCTATGGATGCGTAGCAAATGTCGTTCTGGTCCACGAGCACGAGCCGCCCGCCGGAGCGCAGCACAACCTTGTTGCGGTTGCCCTGCTGCGATTCCAGCATCTTCACCAGCGCATCAATGCGCTCGCCTGAGACGCCGGCCGGCTCGCTTTGCAGCTTGCGGCGCGCGCGCTGCACGGAGTTGGCGACGCGTTTCTTATCAAACGGCTTCAGCAGGTAATCGACCGCGTTCACCTCAAATGCTTTCACGGCGTATTGATCGAAGGCTGTGGCAAACACCACCTGCGGCATCGGGATCTTGCGGTCCATCAGCTTCTTGATGACGCCGAAACCATCGAGCCCGGGCATCTGCACGTCAAGGAAAACGAGATCGGGATTGTGCTCCTTAATGAGGTTGACGGCCTCGACGCCGTTCTTGCCTGCAGCGACGAGCTGAACGTCATCGACGCCCTTGAGCAGGAAGGCCAGCTCGTCGCGCGCGAGTTGCTCGTCATCGACAATTACGGTGGTCAGGGGCATGGAGTTCCGAACGAATGCTGAGTATAAGCAGCGGAAATTTTGAGCGTCAATTCCGGCGCCCGCGGCCTAATTGCCGGCCTTGGCTTTTGAAAACATCTCCTGCGCTCGACGCTGCAGCTCCTGTTCGCTGACAACTTCCACCTGCGTGCCAATCCACCACTGCACGCCCTGGTCGTCTATTACGCCGCCGCTGCGGTCGCCATAGAACTGCGTCTCAGGCTGGCGGACCGGCTTGGCCCCGGCGGCAACGGCGCGCTGAAAGGCCGCGTCAACGTCGGGCACATAGATGTAGATCATGGCCGGCATGGCCGGCCAGCGCTCGCCACCCTGCCCCATCATCAACACGGAATCGCCGATCTTCATTGAGGCGTGCATGATCTGGCCCTGGGGCGTCTTGGAAACGTGGGATTCGGTCGCGCCGAAGACCTTCTTGACGAAATCGATTGTCTTTTCCGGATGGTTCAGGATCAGGTAAGGAATGACCTGCTGGCAGCCGGCGGGTTTGAAGTTCACACTCATGAGCTTGCTCCTTGCGAACTGCTCATTCTACTTGGTTGCGGCCGGTTGTGAGCAGGCTTGCATGCTATAATCGAGCAGCTTTTTTCCTCTGGAGGACTGTATAGACAAGCGTTTTATCCGCACCAATGAGCGCATCCGCGCCCGCGAAATTCGCGTAATTGACGATCAGGGGCAGCAATTGGGAATCATGCAGCCTTTTGAAGCGCTCAAGAAAGCCCGCGAAAAGAACCTTGACCTGGTAGAGATTTCAGCCACCGCGCAGCCGCCGGTGTGCCGCATCATGGATTACGGCAAGTATCTCTACGAGCAGGAGAAGCGCGAGCGCGAGGCCAAGAAGCACCAGAAGACGATCACGGTAAAAGAGGTCAAGTTCTCGATCAACGTCGATGAGCATGACTACGAGACCAAGCGCAACCACGTGATCCGCTTCCTGGAAGAAGGCAACAAGGTGAAGGCCAGCCTTCGTTTCCGCGGCCGCGAGATGACGCGCCAGAGCCTGGGCCGCGGAGTGCTGGAACGCTTGATTAAGGATTTAGGCGATCGCGCCATCATTGAGTCCTACCCGCGCACCGAGGGCAACACTATGAACCTCATGCTCGGGCCCTCGAAGAAGGCCGAGAAGCCGGAAAAAGGCAAAGGCGAGGCCAAGCCGACGCAACCTGCACCGCAGGCCGCGCAGCAGCAACAGCCAAAGCCGCCCGCAGCAGCGCCTGTGACGCAGGCATAGCCGGGCAGGTACAATTCAAGGAGAACGGAGCAGCCATAAGCGGTAAGCAGTCGGCGATAAGCCAGGCGGTTAAGTAAGAATCAGGCTTGTTGCTCGTTGCTTACTGCTTATCGCTTACCCAGTCATATGCCGAAACTTAAAACTCACAAAGGCGCAGCCAAGCGCTTCCGCAAGACGGCAACCGGCAAGATCAAGCGCGGCCGCTCGTTTGCGCGGCACATCCTGACCTCGAAAGAGACCAAGCGCAAACGCCATCTCGACAAAGACACCCTGGTGTCGCCGGCCGATGCGCCCAAGGTGAAGCGGATGATTCCGTACTAAGGCGCCCTGGCAGCTTGCGCTTGCGCGCAGGCAAACCACCGGCGTCTGACAGCGTGTGAAGAGGCCTTTCCTGCCTCCAGCCGCTGAACCCAGCGCGGCCGGCGAACACTCGCCGGCCAGTAAAAAAGGAGAAGTGCAATGCCTCGCGTAAAACGCGGAACCAAGCGCCGTGCCAAGCGCAAGAAGATTCTTGAGCGGGCGAGCGGTTATTACCTTACAAAATCAAAACTCTATCGCTCAGCAAAAGAATCGGTCGAGCGCGGGTTGAAGTTTGCCTATGCCGGGCGGCGCCAGAAAAAGCGCCAGTACCGCTCGCTGTGGATTGCGCGCATCAGCGCCGCTGCCAAGCAAAACGGCATCAGCTACAACCAGTTCATCAGCGGGCTGAAAAAAACCGGCATCGAACTCGATCGCAAAATCCTGGCCGATCTGGCGGTCAACGATCCGGCTGCGTTTACCACGCTGGCCGACCAGGCCAAGGCCGCCAAAGCCGCCGCATAAACAGCGAACTCTGCCGAGAGCATCGGCGCACACGATGAGCCCACGGCATAAGCCGTGGGTTCGTCGTTTATATTGATTCCGAGCCCCTGCAAGGGTGATACGCGCGTGTACTCCGTGCCAAAACTCGACGATTATTCGCTGCCGGCGCTTGATGGCCTGGCAGGCGACCTCACGTCAGCGCTTAAGGCCGAAAGCGCCGCTGTTCGGAACGAGCAGGAGTGGAAGGCGTTCCGCGATCGCTGGCTCTCACGGAAGAGCGGCATCGTCACCCAGCTTAATGACCTGCTGAAAGCCGCGCCGAAGGAGAGCAAGCGCGAGGTCGGCCAGCGCGTGAATCAGCTCCGCGCGCTCATTGAAGAGCAAGTCGCGGCAGCCGGCCGGCAAGCCAGCGCGCCCGGCCGCGCCGGCGACCAGCTCGACATCACGCTTCCCGGCATTCGCCGCCCGCTGGGCGCCGAGCACCCGATCATCCGCACCATGAACGAAGTGGTCGCGGTGTTCAAGGCCATGGGCTATTCAGTGGCGGAAGGGCCGGAGATCGAGACCGACTACTTCAACTTTGAGGCGCTGAATTTTCCGCCCAATCATCCGGCTCGCGACACGCAAGACACGCTGTTCATCGCCGGCCAGGAGCGCAAGCCGCAGCGCGAGCGGCTGGTGCTGCGCACGCACACTTCACCGGTGCAGATTCGCGCCATGATGGCGTCGCCGCCGCCGCTGCGCATTGTTTGCCCGGGCAAAGTGCATCGCCGCGATGCGGCCGACGCCACGCACTCGCCCATGTTCCACCAGCTCGAGTGCCTCGCGGTCGATAGCAACATTACGTTCAGCGACCTGAAAGGCACGCTGGACCACATGTGCAAGGCGCTGTTCGGCTCATCGGTCAAGACGCGCTTTCAGCCGTCATTTTTCCCGTTTACCGAGCCCAGCGCGGAAGTTTACGTTTCATGCCCGTTTTGCGGGGCCAGGGGATGCCGCATCTGCAAGCAGAGCGGCTGGATCGAGCTGGGCGGTTCAGGAATGGTGCATCCCAACGTCTTTGAAGCGGTGCGCGGATATGGCTACGATCCCGCAAAGATTTCCGGGTTCGCGTTCGGCATGGGCATTGATCGCATGGCCGCGCTGCGCTGGGACATTCACGACATCCAGTTATTTTTTGAAGGCGACGTCCGGTTCCTGGAACAGTTTGCGTAATGGCTAAATCCGCACGGCCGAATTTCACTGTGCCGCATAAGCAATGAAGCTGCTCCCTTCATGGTTGCGCGAATTCGTCGATGTGCCGGCTGACGACCAGGCGCTTGCGCGCGACCTGACGCGCGCAGGCATCAACATCGAAGGGATTTCCTGCGAGCGCGAGCACACCGTCTTCGAAGCCGAAATCACGACCAACCGGCCGGACGCAATGAACCATTACGGCGTGGCGCGCGAAGCCGCTGCCATTTATGACGCCGAACTGAAGGCACTGTCGGCCGAAGCGCCGCCTTCATCGGCCGCAGCCGGCCCCGGCCGCGTGAGGATTGAAATTCAAGATGCCGAAGGTTGCGCCCGCTACACTGCGCGCATCATCCGCGGCATTCGCATCGGGCCCTCGCCTGAGCACATTCGCCGCAGGCTGGAGCTGCTTGGCTCGAGTTCGATCTCGAATATCGTCGATGCCTCGAATTACACGCTGCAGGAGATGGGGCACCCTACGCACGCCTTCGATCTTGACCGGCTTGCCGGCGGCCGTATTCTGGTGCGCCGTGCGCGCAAAGGCGAAACGCTGAAGACGCTCGACGGCGTGGAGCGCAAGCTCGAGCCTGAAGACGTAGTGATTGCCGACGCCGAAAAGCCGGTAGCGCTGGCCGGCATCATGGGCGGCTCCAATTCCATGATCACGCCGGAAACCCGCAACGTGCTGGTGGAATCGGCGTGGTTTGATCCTGCGCCGGTGCGCAGAACTGCCCGGCGGCTCGGCATGCACACTGACGCCTCACACCGCTTTGAGCGCGGCGCAGATTGGGGGGGCACTGCGCTCGCATGTGCCCGCGTTGCGAAATTGATTGTTGAAACCGGTGGCGGCGAGCTCGATGGCGATGAAATCGATGTTGTCGCGCGCCAGGTTGGCGGCGCGACCGTCAAGTTGTGGGAAAGCGAAATTCGCCGCATCCTGGGCGGCGCCATCACCGATCCTGAGGTGCCGCGAATTCTGCAGCGGCTCGGGTTCGCGGTCAAAGTCAATCTTGATGAGAGCGCCAGCTACGCCGTCAAAGTTCCAACCTGGCGGCTCGATGTTGAGCAGCAGATCGACCTGATTGAAGAGCTGGCTCGCATCTATGGCTACGATCGTTTTCCTGACACGCTGCCGTCATTTGCCGGCGCCGTGGTTGAGCTGCCCGCTGCGAAGGCGGATTCAGTGGCACGCTCTACGCTGCTCGCCCTCGGGTACAGCGAGACAATTTCCATGAGCTTTATCTCAGCGGAAGCGGCGCGGCAGTTCAGCGCGGCCGGCCTGGCCGTGGTTCAGAACCCGGTGAACGACGAGGCTTCAGCCATGCGCACGTCTCTTGTTCCCGGAATGCTGGCCATGCTGGAACGAAATTTGAATCGCGGCAATGCGACTGCCCGGCTGTTTGAGATGGGACATGTCTTTGAACTAATCGGCGACCGCACCGATGAGCGGCCGATGCTTTGCATTGGCGCAACCGGCGATGCCATGCCGCAATCCGTCCATCAACCTGCGCGGCCTTATAGCTTTTTCGATTTGAAGGGCGACATCGAAGCGCTGCTGGGCCGCTTCGAGCTTGGGCGCGTCGAATGCGAATTGCCGGATTCATCTTCGCCCGCGGGATGGCTGCAGCCCGGCCGCTCGGCCCGAATCGTGGCTGATGGCGCGGCGCTTGGGCAATTTGGGGAAGTCAGGCCAGGCGCATTGCCGGAATTGAAAATGCGGCAGGCGGTTTACGTCGCCGAACTCAACCTGCAGCGGCTGTATGAGCGAGGCCTGCGCAAAATCCGGTTCCAGGAGCCCTCGCGCTATCCGGCCATTGAGCGCGACTTTTCGTTTATTTTTCCCCCGTCAGTTCATTTCAACGAGGTGCGCAGCGCGATTGACGCTGTGCGAATTCCCGAGCTGCGCGGCTTCGCGCCGATTGAAATCTTCCGCGGCGGTGCGATTACGGCAGGCGCCTATTCGCTGCTGCTGCGCGCCACGTTTCAATCGAATGAGCGCACGCTGCGCGATCAGGATGTTGCCGACTGGTCGGTTCAGATCACGGCAGCGCTGGAAAAGCTCGGCGGGACGCTGCGTTCCCAATAAGAGTAGCGGACCAGAATGGCGGCAGAACCAGCAGCAGGGCGGCCGCTAGAAGCAACCAGAGGTGCGAGCGATGCGTGGAAACTCCGCTTCAAAGAGAGTCTAAATCGAAGGAAGACTCATTGCACTTTTAACCTTCTACTCTTACCTTTGCATTCATGGGCCGAATCCACGTACTTTCCGAGAGCGTCGCCAACAAAATTGCGGCGGGCGAAGTGGTGGAGCGGCCTGCGTCGGTGGTCAAGGAGCTGCTCGAAAACTCGCTTGATGCGGGCGCGACCCGCATGCGCATTGCCGTGGAAGCGGGCGGCAAGCGCTTCATCCAGGTGACCGACAACGGTTGCGGCATGCTGCGCGACGATGCGCTGCTGGCGTTTGAACGCCACGCCACCTCCAAGATCAAAGACGCCGAAGACTTGCTGAGCATTGCCACGCTCGGCTTTCGCGGTGAGGCGCTGCCTTCAATCGCATCTGTGTCGCGGCTGCACCTGGAGACGCATGCGCCCGAGGAGCCCAGCGGAAGCGTGATTGACATCGCGGGCGGCCGCATCATCAATGTCGCCGAGGCCGGCCTTCCGCCCGGAACATCGCTGACCATCCGCGACCTGTTTTTTAATACGCCGGCGCGGCGAAAGTTTTTGCGCTCGGAATCGACTGAACTCTCGCACATCGCGTCGCTGGTCACGCATTATTCGCTCGCCCATCCTGACAAGCATTTCGAGCTGCACTCGGCCAGCAATGCCATGCTGGTGGTGGCGCCGGTGGCGTCGCATTCGGAGCGGCTTTACCAGGTGTTCGGCCGCGAAACTCTCGACCAGCTCATCGCGGTGGCCGCCGCCATTCCGTTTGAGGCGCAACGCTCGGGCGGTTATGCGCAGGAATCTAACGTCGATGATGACCATGAGATCGCGCCCGGCGAGCTGCGCCTGCACGGTTTTATTTCCAAGCCTGAAATTCAGAAGCTCAATCGCAATTCCATTTTTGTTTTTGTGAATGGCCGCCTGGTACGCGATCGTCTCATCCAGCACTCGCTGACCGAGGCATACCGCAATATCCTGCCGCCGACCGTCTTTCCCGTCGTGCTGCTGTTCCTGGAGATGCCGTGTACCGAAGTCGATGCCAACGTGCATCCTTCCAAGACCGAAGTACGTTTTCGGCACCAACAGTTTGTTCATGATTTTGTGCGGGATTCGTTGCGCCAGGCGGTGATAAAGGCGCGTCCGGTGCCGCAGTTTGTGAGCGAAATTCGCGCGCGGCCAACCGCCGCACAAGCTCTCACGCCCGGCGCCATTCCGGCCGAAGCCGCGGCTGCCGGCGGAGTGGCCAATGCAGGCGACTTTGCGCTCACGGCGCCGCCGCTGCCGCCGCAAACTGCACGCCTCGGTTTTGAAGGCAGCATTGCTATCGAAGCCAATGCGGCAGCCGCTGCTGCCAGGTTTGACCACTCGGCTGTAGTCGCGTTTCCCGCGTCCGTGGCCGACCGTGCCTGCGCGCCCGCGATCGATGATTGCGGGGCAGAGCCGGCGCCAGCTTCACTCTCAAGCCTGCGGCCGCTCGGCCAGGTGCGCGATTCATTCATCCTCGCGGTGAATGGCGATGGCGTGTGGATTATCGATCAGCATGTGGCGCACGAACGCGTTCTGTTTGAGCGAGTGTTGCGGCAGCGCGGCGCGCGTGCGGTCGAGTCGCAGCGGCTGCTGATGCCGCTCATCATTGAGCTCACACCCGCGCAGCAGGCGGCGTTCACTGAGATCAGCGACGAGCTGCGCCTGAACGGCTTCGACGTGGAGCCTTTCGGAGCGCGAACCGTGGCCGTGAAGACTGCTCCGGCCGGAATTGAAACCGCCGATATCGAGCGCATGCTGGGCGAATTGCTCGAGCAGGTGCGTCGCGAAGAGCAGGCATTGAACATCGACGCCCTGCGCGCCCGCATCGCAGCCTCGATCGCCTGCCATGCGGCAATTAAAGTGAACACGCCGCTGGAGCAGAACAAAATGGAATGGCTGCTCGCTGAGCTCGCGAAAACCGAGTGCCCCATGTCGTGCCCGCACGGCCGCCCGGTGGTATTGCGGTATTCTTTCAAAGACATTCAACGAGCATTCAAGCGGATCTAGGCTTTCGCGTCCGCTCGGCTGGCCATGGACTATCAAGAGCTCGAAGAACTTCGCCGCAGGCGCTGGCACCAGGACGGCAACGCCGTGCGCACGCTTGAGGCCGCTCGCGGCTTCATGGATGAAGTCGGGCTCTGCGCCATGTATCCGGAACCACACCAGCAGGCGGCGCCGACCTTCATTGGCGCATGGCTCGGCCGTGGCCACAGCCTGCCGGTGGCGCGAGCTGCCTTCGCTCATCCTGAGGCTGCAGAAGCGGAAGCGATGAAGATGCGGCTGATTCGCGAGCGTGCTGCCTACGAATGGCCGCTGCACGACTCGGTGTTGCTCATTGCCACGCCCGTGTTTCCGTTTTTCTATGCGCTGGCTGCCGATCGCGGCGGACGGCAGCAGCCCACCTGGGCCGCGGGCCAGAAGCTTTCTCGCCTTGCGCGCGACGCCTGGTCAGAGTTCGAACGCGCAAAGCAGCCGCTCAGCGAGGAGCAACTCCGCCGGCAGCTCGGCAAGGGCGTAAGTGAGGCAGCGTTGCGACGCGCATTGCATGAGCTGTGGCAGCGGCTGCGCGTCACCTTAGTCGATCGCAATGAAGAAGGCGCGATTTGGGATGCGCTTGCGCGCAGTTCGCAGCAGGCGGTCGCCCAGGGCGAGCAGCTTTCCGTTTCTGCCGCGCTTTCCGCCCTGGTGTCGCAATTCCTCGATGCCATGATCGCGGCTGAGCCGGCGCACATCGAGTCATTCTTCTCGCCGCTGGTAGGCCGCGCGAAAGTGCGCGACGCAGTCAGCGCTTTGCTGGCGGCGCGCCAGGTGTCGGCGGTCCAGGTGGGCAGCCAGAACATGCTGCAGATTACCCCCGAAAAAATTCCAATCGTGCCGCGCCCGCCGCGCGAAAGGCCGGCCGCAGGCGACCCTCGGCGGCAGCCGCTGCGCCCGCGCCGCATGCCGGGCCGCAAGCCAGCATGAGCACAACACGCAAGCTGGTGATCGCAATTGATGGCCCGGCGGGCGCCGGCAAGAGCACAATCGCCGCCCGCCTGGCGCAGGCGCTGGGCTACCTGAACCTTGAGAGCGGCGCAATGTATCGCGCGCTCGCGCTGAAGGCGCTGCAACGCGGAGCCTCGCTCGATGATCATGCAGCCCTGGCTGCGCTTGCCCGCGCCTCGCGTATCGAGCTCATCCCCACCTCGGAAGGCAACCAGGTCTTGCTCGATGGCGAAGACGTGTCGGCCCGGATCCGCCAGCAGGACGTCACCGACGCTGCATCGCGCGTCAGCGTGCATCCAGCAGTACGCGAGTGGATGGTGGCGCGCCAGCGCGAGCTCGGCGCCGGCGGCGGCGTCATCATGGAAGGCCGGGACATCGGCACGGTCGTGTTCCCCGACGCCGACCTGAAAATTTTTCTTGATGCCGCACCCCATGTGCGCACCGAGCGCCGGGCGGCGCAGCATCAGCAGAAGACCGGCCTGGCGGCGGCGCGCGAGGCCATAGCTGCCGAACTGCGCGAACGCGACCGCCGCGACACGACGCGGTCGCACTCGCCCCTGGTGCCCGCCGAAGATGCCGTCATTATTGATTCGAGTGCGCTTGACATCGAGGATGTGATCGCAAGGATTCGCGCGCTCATCGAGCAGAAGCTGCCGCCTTCATGACTGCGGCTTCGCAGGCACGGTGAAGGCGTTGTTCTCAACATTGCTCTCCGGCACGCTGCCGTCGTTCACTGCGGCGGCCGTGGGATATTGCCCAATCTGGATGCGGACGGTTGCGCGGCCGTGCCCCGGCACGCGCAGCCTGGCGAATGCCTCCGAAACATTGCTGCGCACCGCGACCGGCGCTTCAGCTTCTGCACCGCCTGAATTTTCTACCGTCACCGCGACCATGTAGCCGCCGGCGATGTTCTGGCGCGCCGAGACTGCGGCGATGGACAAATCAGGCAGGCCCTGATCGCTGTAAATCCAGGAATTAAAAAACCAGTCCAGCGGGCGATGAGCTTCGGCCTCAATCAGGTGCTCGAAATATGCGGGATCGCGATCATCCTCGGCGCGGTACTTTGCCAATGCGCGTTGCAATGCGGTATCGCCGGCGATGTCGCGCAGCATCCACCAGCAGTACATCGCCTTGGTGCGATAGTAAACGTCGTCGGTGGTGTTGATGAGCGAAGGCCCGTGCGCGCCGTTGCTGTTCGCCTGCTTTTCCGCCTCCTGCAAAACCGGTAACTGATCGCCCAGGTATTGCAGCGCCGCCGCTCGCCCGCCCTGGCGCTCGCGTTCCAGCACCTGCGCAAAATGCGCAGCGCCTTCGAAAATCCACGGTCGCGGCGACGGCAGCGATGCGTGGGTGAGCTGGTGCGCCAGCACAACTTCCGTCATCTGTGTCGCTTTTGGCGAAAGCGAATTGGGCAGCGGCGAGAATAACGTGGCGCCGCTCTCGTAGGCTGCGAAATTTGTTTGCGGCAACTGCACCACGGCGGCATTCTGTCGCGGCGGCCCGAACCAGTCGGCGATCATGGGCGCAACTGCGTTGGCCAGCTCGCCGTAGCTGCGGGCGCCCTCGGTGGCCGAGGTGAGGTAGTGAACGCGAAATTGCGGCAGCGGGTCGATCGTCTCGAAGGGCGCCAGCGCGAAGCTGGGCGCGGTCAGTGCCAGCGTCGGCCAGCGGAATGCGTCGCATGCATCAGCGGCCGCGCTCGCCGCGCCCACCGCGCTGGTGACAAAAGGCTCATTGGGCCGGTTGCTTTGCGGCCACGCCTGGCACAGCTTTACTTCCATCACGGCCTGCTGCTCGCGCGCGCTCCACTC
>JAJPJZ010000152.1 GCA_021323935.1 Terriglobia bacterium
CCGCGCTTGAGCAGCGAGAATGCGGATTCCACTGTGTTCGTGTAAATGTCGCCGTCAACATAGACATTTTTCGAGTGATTGATGGTCTTGTGTTTGGAGCCGTGAACGCCTGCCGAAATCATGGCTTTCGGGTAGGACGTGAAATCGTCCGTCATAATCACTTCAACATCAGCCGAGATGTGTTCTTTGACGTACTGCGCCAGCGTGCCGGATTTCACATCAGAAGCATGGAAGAAACGAACGTCGCCGCCGCGTTGCCGGATGCCAACCACGATTTCCTTATTCTCGTAAGGGCCAACGCCGGACGTGCGCTTGCGAAAGCCGCCGATGAATGTTTCGTCCATTTCAACCGTTCCCTCAAGCGCAGGCCGTTCCGCTTCAGCCATTGCCGCACGAATGCGATGGCACAAATACCACGCGGTTTTATAAGAGCCTTTGTGCAGCCCGAACAGCGTGCGCTTAAGCTGCATCGCACTCATGCCCTTGCGTGCCTCACAGAGCAGCAGGACGGCAGCAAACCACGTCGAGAGCGGCAGGTGCGAATCGTGGAAGATCGTGTCAGCCGTCACGCTGAATTGATAGTCACACTCTTTGCAATAGAACAACTGCTTCTCAGTCGCCAGCTCCGCAGCCTTACCAGAGCAACGCGGACATTCGACACCGTTCGGCCAGCGCAGGCGCACAAGAAGCTCACGGCATTTTTCATCGGTATCAAACAGGCGAGTAACGTCAAGAAGGGTCACAGGTCACTCCGCTATGGACGCTAAGAAGAAGCGCGAAGCATTGCAGAAGGTTCCAACCCGCAAGCTGCTGGCATCAATCAAGCGCGATATACGCAAGCAATTGCGGTCGGCTCCTGCTCCTAAACCCAAGCGCCCTAAGTAGTTGCCGTCCACACGGAGCAC
The DNA here is from genome assembly GCA_021323935.1 of Terriglobia bacterium. Classification (GTDB taxonomy): domain Bacteria; phylum Acidobacteriota; class Terriglobia; order Terriglobales; family Acidobacteriaceae; genus JAFAIN01. The sequence goes on from JAJPJZ010000152.1 coordinate 906, forward strand.
TTTATGGGAAAGCTAAACTTTTGTCAAGTGAATAATCATGACTGCCTTGACATATTCGCCTTATATTCGCTACCTTCTGGCGCACAAAGAGGAGCTACATGTCCAACATTCATGCGAATGCCATCGTTCCTGACCAATATTTCGACTCCGAATCTCAACTCCTTGCCTCCGCTGCCGACTTACCAGCCGAGCCATCGCTGGACTGGAACACCGTTGACCCGTCCCTATGGCCCGCCGGATGGGATGGCGAGGAACTGCCTACTATCTCCGCGTGCGCCGCTTCACCTCACGAAACCAGCCAGCGCCGGAAGGGGACAAAGCGGCGCGGCGACATTGTTGAGCTGGAACTTGCGGTCCTTTGCATGAAGCGCGGCTTGATCTTCGCCAAGCCTTACGGCGACAGTTACAAGCTCGACTGCATCGTTGCCGCCACGAGGAGGCGCGGTCACAAAATGCGGCGCGTTCAGGTGCGCTCGTTGCAGCAGTCGTGCGGCAACAACGCATATTGTTTCAGCCTCTCAGCCGGAAACCCAAAGCGTGCGTACCGCCGTGGCGATTTCGACATCCTGGCCGGCTACGTCTCGCCGCACGACGCGTGGTACTTCATCCCGCTCAATGCCTGCGCCGGCCGCGTCGGGCTCTGGGTCTATCCGCACGTTCAAAACAGCACCGGGATGTTCGAAAGATACCGCAACCGCTGGGATTTGCTGGAATAGACGCTGGGCCGGACGCGTTACTTCCTGAAGGCCACGTTGACCGCCAGCTTTTCGCCTTCAACATCCACCACATTGCAGAAGGTACGCGTGCCGCGGCGCGAAAAATCGAGCCCCACGCGGCTCTGGCCGATGCGCAGGTTGCGGATGTTGAGGTAATCGAGCCAGTCAGGGAGCTGCGGGTTCACGATGTTGAGCTCTTTGCGCGGCGCGCTGGGGCGAATGCCCAGCACGGAATTCAGGATGAGGAACAGCGCACCTGAGGCCCATGCCTGCGGTGAGCAGGAGACGGGGTAGTGCACGGGATCGTCGTACTCGCGGCGATGCACGCCGCAGAACAGCTCAGGCAGGCGATAGTCGCGGAAACGCAGCGCCGCCTGAAACAGCGTAGTCAGGATGTGCAGAGCGGGCTGGCGCAATTCGTTTAACGCCATGCCGTGCGCCACCAGGGAATTATCGTGCGGCCACACCGAGCCGCGATGGTAGCTCAGCGGATTGAACACCGGCTCCTGCTGCGACATGGTGCGCCATCCCCAGCCGCTGAACATATCGTCTTTCATCATGCGCGCCGCCACGGTGCGGGCGCGTTCGCGGCTGATGGCGCGCGACCACAGCAGGTGGCCAGGGTTGGTGGAGACCACCTCGACCGGCTTTTTCTCGCCATCAAGCGCCATGGCGTAGAAGCCGCGATGCGGCATCCAGAAGGCTTTTTCGATGCGCCGCGCCATTTCCAGCGATTCGCGCTTCAGCTTGTCGGCAGTGGCCACGTCACCAAAGGCGCGCAGCAGCGACGCCATGCGGTACTTGGCGTCGTACACGTAGCCCTGCACTTCGATGAGCGCAATGGGCGGTCGCGCGACTGTGCCGTCGCGGTGCATGTTGGCGTCCCACGAATCCTTCCAACCCTGGTTGATGAGCCCTTTGGGCGAGCGCCGTTGGTATTCGATGAAGCCGTCGCCATCGAGATCAGCATATTGCTCGAGCCAGCGCAGCGCTGAGTAGGCGGCCGGCAGCAGGTCCTGCACCAGCTTTTCGTCGGCCGTCCAGTTGAAGGCCTCGCTCAGCAGGACGAGAAACAGCGGGGTGGCGTCGACGGAGCCGTAATACGGGCTGAACGGCATTTCGCCGTGGCGCGTCATTTCGCCGGCACGATATTCGTGCAGGATCTTGCCGGGCTCTTCGTCGCGCCAGTCGTTGGTTTCGCGCCCCTGGTAGCGCGCCAGCACGCGCAGGGTTTCGCACGCCAGGTCAGGATTGAGCGAAAGCACCTGATAAGCGGCAATGATGGAATCGCGCCCGAACATGGTGGCGAACCAGGGGATGCCGGCGGCGATGATGTGGTCGCTGCCTTCGGGGATCTGCAGCGCGTGGAAGTCGTTGATGCAGGTCTGCAGCGCCGCGTCAAACACTTCGTTGCTGCTTTCAAAGCGGGTTGAGCTGCGTTCCCACTGCGCGAATGTGTTGCGGCGATGCGTAATGCCGGTGGCGAAATCGAAGCGCGCAGCCCGCGACGAGCGGCCCTCCACCGAAGGGGTAATGACGGCTTCAATCTGCACCTGCTTGCCCGGCTCCAGCTTCAGCTCCCAATGCGCGGTGTGGTCGCGAAACACGGAAGGCGCGGGATTCACCTGCACGGTGGTTTGGCGCATGGCGCCGTCGAGGCCGCGGTAGCTGAAGGTGGCAACGTTGTTTTTCAGGATGGGCCGGAAGTACTGCCCGTGCACCGGCCGGGCCACGCCGCGCACCTGGAACACGTCAACAAAATCGGCCGCGTAGCTGATTTCAACCACGAACTCGATGGGCTGCAGGTTGAAATTTTCAAACGTCATGCGGTCGAAAAACACGTCGTTGGCCAGCAACTGCTCGCGGCGTATGTGAATGGTGTTTTCCGGCAGGTCAAACGATTCGCGCAGCGTGATGTTGCCGGTGGTCAGCTCGATTTGCGATGCGAAGGTTTTTTCCGTGCTGGAAGAGAGCACGACGGTGCGATGGCCGCCGATGCGCAGCTCAAGGTGGCTGAGGAAGCGCGTGTCATCGTGGAAGAAGCCGACGTCGGGAGCGCCGGCAGGCATGATGTCGCCGGCGATGGTGGTGGAGAGAAACGTCTTGCCGTCGATGAGCGTGAGGTTGTTGACCTTGCGCGGTTCCAGCGCCTGGAACGCAATGCGCGGTTCCACGTAGGGCGACGGAACTTCCACCAGTTCATCGTGCGGGATGGGCTTGCGAAGTGTGCTCATGCAATCGCGCGGTTGGTGCTCCCACGTTTTGCGCCGGCGTGCCGGCTAATGGCGTCGCGGTACACGTCGATGTATTGGCCCACCATGCCCTGGACGCTGAAGTGGCTTTCCACATACTGGCGGACGCGCTCTGCGGGCAGGGCGAGCGAGGCTGCGCGTTCCGCCATTTCACCGATGTCGCGGCAAATGTAGCCTGAGACGCCGTCGCGGACGATTTCAGGCACGGCGCCGCCCGTAAACGCCAGGACGGGCGTGCCGCACGCCATTGCCTCAATCAGCACCAGCCCGAAGGGCTCGTCCCACTGGATGGGAAACAGCATCGCCCGCGAACCGCCGAGCAACTCGTTCTTGGCTTTCAGGTCGGCTTCGCCGACGTATTCGATGAACTTGCCGTCAAGGTGCGGCTTGATTTGCGATTCAAAATAATCGCGATACATGGGCTGAACTTCGCCCGCAATCTTCAATGGAATGCCGCTGCGTTGCGCCACCTCGATGGCCAGGTGCGTGCCTTTCATAGGCGCAATGCGGCCAAGGAAGCTGAGGTATTGCTGCTTGTCTGGCCGGAAATCATAGACCGACGGGTCCAGGCCGTGATGGATGGTGCGCATGCGCGGCATACGCTCGCGCGTGCGCTGAAAATCGCTGATGGTCACGTACTCGACGTCAGGGAAGTACTGGTAAAACTCGCTCAGCTCCGCCAGGTGCGGGTGATGCATGGTGTAAACGAACGGCAGCGGCACGGTGCGGGAATGCGCCAGCCCGGGAAGGTTGTTCAGGTGGATTACGTCGCAATCGCGTGCAGCATCGGCGATTGACCATGAAGTGTGGTTGATGTCTTTCAGGTTGTCGTAAATCTCACCTGAAAGAGGCCACTGCGCTTTCTTGTAAAGCCAGCGGCGCTCCACGGCGACTTCAGACTCGCCATTGGTGTACACCACCACATCGATATTGCGCTGCTTCAATCCTTCGGCAACCTGCGCCACAAACAGCTCGGTGCCGCCATACATTTTTGGCGGGACACATATAAACGGCGAAGCGATGATGGCAACTCTCAAGTATCCCCCGCGGAATCAGCAGTTAAGCGACCATGGCATAGGCACGGTTAAATTTGAACGTCAGTAAATGACCGGAGCGGGTGAGCGGCTTGCCCTACATACCTTGATGCCTCGGAAGCGCGCAGCGTTGGCGCTGTGGATTGCGGGCAATCAACTGGCGCGAGCGGTGGTGGATGCGGGCCGCCGCGCCTTGGCGCCGGAGATCAGCGATTCCAGCTCGGCGGCGCGCTGCGCGCTGGTGTGCTCGGCGTGCACGCGCTCAGCCGCGCGCCGGCCGATTCGCTGCAGTTCTTCGCTGCTGAGATCGCGCAGGTAGTGGACGATGTCGGCCGCGCCGGTCGGCAGCAGGATCTGGTCGCCCGGGGTGAAGAAAGTATCGAGGCCCGGCCAGTTGTCCGAAGCAATCGGGGCTCCGCACGCGGCGGCCTCGAACAGCCTGACCGAAGGAGAATAACCGGCCAGGACCATGTCGCGGCGCGTCACGTTCAGAGTGATGCGGCTGGAAGAATAAAAATGCGGGTGCCAGCGGGCGTTCAGGTGCGTGATTCGCTTTACGTTTTGAGGCCAGCGGATCGTGCGGGGATATTGCGGGCCGGCCACGATGAAGCGCGATTCGGGGAGCTGCGTGGCGGGCGAAATGAGCAGTTCATCGATCTTGGACTGGCGATCAGGCGCGTAAGTGCCCATGTAGCTCAGGTCGCAGGCAAAGCGCTTGCCCGGCGGCCGCGGATGATACTGCTTCTCGTCAAAAGAGCAGTAAAGCGGCGCCGCCAGCGCCACACCAAAGCTGCCCATGAGCTCTGACAAAATCGGGCCACCGGTGAAGCTCAAATACAAGTCGAGCGACCGGAGGTCGTCGCCGCGAATGTAGCCTGTTTTGCCGTTGGCTCGGAGTTCGGCGACGGTGATGGGCGTATCGATATCATAAAACGCGCGAACCGGTACGGAGGAGGCAAACAGTTCGTCAAAGGCAGCGTAGCCATCAGGAAAATACGAGCCGACGATGGCTGCATCGCAGTCGCTCAGCTCCTGGCGGGCCCGGGCCACGACCGCGGCCCAGGAATCGTAGAGCACGAGGGTGCAGAAGCCCGGATCGGGCAGGTCGCGATTGTTGCGATACCACTCCTGGTCGCGTTCACAGAACACAATTTTGTGGCCGCGCTCGTGGAGCGCGCGGCACAAGGAGCGATACGTGGTGCCATGCCCGTTGCCCCAGGTAGATGTGATCGAAAGCCCGAAGATGACGATCTTCATTCGTGTCCTGTGCCTGCTCAACGTGCGGCGGCGGGGCTACTTGCCGGCCGCAGTAGTTGCGTAACGGCGGCATCGTCACGCTGGCCCATCAAGATTGCGTCCACCTGGCGGGCGCGCAGCTCGTAAGTGTGGTCGGCAAGCGCCCTTTCCCGCATGCGGCGGCCAATTTCTTTGGCCCGCGGAGCTGAAGTTGCGCGCAGGTGCTCAACCACCTGCTCGGCTGTGCCGGCAACCAGAATTTCGCGGCCGGGTTCGAAGAACATTTCAACGCCCTGCCATTCGTCGGTGATGAGGCACGCGCCCGCGCCGGCGGCCTCAAACACTCGCGTGGGCGGCGAAAAACCGACGTCGGCCATGGAGTCGCGGTTGATGTTCAGCACCATGCGCGCCGAGCAGTTCACGCGATTGTGGTTGCCGGTCGCGACGTGGCCGATCCAGCGGACATTCGGCGGCAACCCCCTTCCGCCCCAGCCCTCGCCGCCCAGGATAAATTTCATATCAGGCGCGAGTTCGGCGGCGCGCAGGAAGAATTGCTCCACGCGGCGCTCGCGGTCGGGCAGGCGATGGCCCACGAACACCAGGTCACAGGCCAACGCCGGATCGGACGAAACCGGATAGTGAGTTGCAGGATCGACTGCGTTATAGATCGAGTAGCAGTGCCGCGCGCCGCGGCGCTTGTAATGTTCGACCACGGGCGGCCCGCCGCCATAGGTGAACACGTAATCGTATTGCGGAATCAGTGCGGCGAAAGGATCGGCGGGGTCGTGCGCGACGCGTGCCAGGGTTGCGGGCGCATCCACGTCCCAGAAGGCAACGCGCGTCGCGGGAGAGGAACAGCGCAGCACTTCGCGTTCCAGCAGGTCATCGGCGGCGCCGACGCCGCTGTGCTTAATGACCAGTTCGCAGCCCGCGGCTCGCGCCAGCATGGCGTCAAGCTCGCGCGGCGTCTGGTAGATCACGGACTCAACGTAACTGTAGTCGCCGGGGTCGCGGTTCTGCTGGCGGCCATAAATGTCAGGCTCAGCAAATGTGATGTGATGTCCGCAGGACTGCAGGTTCTTGTAAATGCCGCGATAGTACGTGGCGGCGCCATTCCAATAAGACGATACCAAGCTCGAGCCGAAAACGAAGATTCTCAATGGGCGAGTTCCTCGCAGATGTCAATGAGCTGCTGAGCGCGATGCGCGCAGGTGTGGCGCGCGCGAACGGTCTCCATGCCGGCGGCAGCAATCTGGGCGCGAGCTGTGCCATCGCGAAGAAGGCGTTCGATTTCGCGCTGCATCGCCTTTCCGTCCTGCACCGCTAAAAAATCCTGGCCCGGGCGGAACAAGTGCTCGGCATCCGTCCAGGGTGAGCACAGCAGCGGAATGCCGCAGGCCAGCGCCTCAAAAACCCGGATCGTCGGAATGCCGCTCAGGCCGTTGGTGTACTGCTTGCGCGGCACGTGCAGCGTCAGGCAGCTACGGCCATAAACTTCCGGCGCCTCCAGGTTAGGCAGATAACCGCGATATTCAATTCCCGCGCGCGCCAGCTTTTCAAGCGCGACCTCGGGATAACGCACTCCGTAAATCGCCATCTTCAGGCCGAGCGCCGCCGCGGGCAGGATGAGGAACTCTTCCAGCTCGCGCGTGCGCTCGTCATCACCCCAGTTGCCGATCCAGACCACGTCGGTTTCTTTCTCGCCTTTAACCGGCTGGAAGATTTCGACGTCGGCGGCTTCATGAAACGTCCAGGCGCGAGCGATGCCGAACCCATCGACGTAGATGCGGCGAATGGCTTCGCCAAAGGCGAGCACGCCATCGAACAAGTGAAGCGGGCAGCGGAGAATTTCGGCGGGCGAGGTGTAGGCGCGATGGTGGGTATCGTGGAACAACGCGCGAAACCCGAATTTCGCCTTGCACGCCAGGATGGCATTGACGATGTGAGGCGGGTTCCACTCGTGGATGATGACGACATCGGCGCCGGCCAGCTCTTCTTCCAGGAACGGCGCAAAGCTGTCGTCGTCGTTATAAAAGCGCACATCGAGGTTGGGAAAGCGACGACGGAAGTCGTCAATGGCGCCGATGGCGCGCTCGCCCTCGTGGCGCATCAAGTTTGAGAGCGACCACGAGCCAAGCTGTTCGTAACAACGGACCTGGTGGCCCATGCGGCCGAGTTCGCGCGCCAGCCCGCGCAGGAAATGCGCATTGCCGTGGTTCCAATCGGAAACCCAGGAGTGCGCGAAATAACGGATTTCAACCGGACGATTCATGAGATGGCGTGGGCCCCTTTAATGGCGGTGACGTTAGAAGTGCTCACGCTGTGAGATTCAGCCAGCCACCGGTAAAGCTGTATGTAACGTTCCGTCATTGCGTCGCTAGTAAACAGGCCGAGCGCGTGCCGATACGCGCGCTCCGCATAGGCCTGGCGCAAATCGCCATCGCTGAGCAGCCGCGCCACAATTTCGCGCAGGCTGGATGCGTTGTTATGCTTGAAATACAGGATGGAATCGCCCCAAAGCTCGTGGAACGTGGGAATATCATTGGCGACGATTGCGCAACGGGAGAATGCCGCCTCCACCGGGGCGAGTCCGAACGGCTCATATTGCGACGTGGCCACGTAAATTGCCGTGCGCGCATAAAGGCGCTGCAATTCTGGCTCGCCCAACTCGCCCGCAAACGTGACATTTGCAGCAGCCGGCAATTCCGCCTGGCCGCCTGAAGCAGGATTGTCCGGCGACCCGGCCACAAACACCGGGCAATCAAGCTGGGCCTTCATCAACAGGGCGACATTTTTTGCCTGGTCCCACACGCGCCCGACGGTCAGCACAACCGGTTGCTTGCAGTCTTGACCCGCAAACGGCGACGGCCGGGTTCCGTTGTAGATGACGCGCGCGCCCGCCACCCCAAAGTGGCGCTGCAGGTCGCTGCGAACAACGTTGCTGATCGCCACGACTTCGGTAGCAGCGTGCAGCCCCTGGCCAACTACGTCGCGATACCAATTTATCCATTCGCCCGGCTCAGGCTTGGAGTGATGCACTGCCGCCCACCAGCTCACGACATCGCTGTGCGCCACCACGATGCGCGGCAAGTCGCCTGTAATGCCGCCGTAGCAATACTGGTTGAAGTGCAGCAGGTCAGGCTTGACTTCTTCTATGACGCGCAGCAGGTACTCGGTGGAAGCGGCGATGTCAGGTGCCGCGTCGGGCATCCACTCCAGCCGGAATGCAGTCGGGCGGAAATCAACGTTGTCCAGCGGCCTGAGCCATTCAGTCTGCGCGCTGGTTGGAATGCGGCCAAGGCCCACCAGGGTGACGCGCACATCGCGCTGCGCCAGCCCGGTGACCAGCTCGCGCGCGTAACTCCACACGCCACCAACGGTATCGGCGGTCACTAGGACGTGCATAGCCTCACTCGCAGTGCCACATTCCTGATGAAGTGTTCCTGGTTAGGTATCGGTTGCCCGTCCGCTGCGCTAACGCGCTGCATGCGGCGCGGCCGGTGTTGCCGGTTCGGCTCCGGAAGCGCCTTCCAGGTGCTCAAGCGTGAGCGGTTGCTGTTCCTGGATATCGCTGTAACCTTTTTCCCTGAACGCGCTGGTGTAGTAATGATGCGCGCGTTCCCACGCCCGTTCGTCGGGCGCGCCAAACATCTGCTGGTAGAGCGGCGTGCCGGGGAAGGGATACATCGGCACCGGATCGCTGACCCAGACGCCTTGTGCCTTGAGCCGCTCCTGCCAGGCGCGAATCTCGCCACGCTCATCATGTTCAGTCAGGATCAGGTTGGCCTGCACCCAGGGAATGCGCTTGCGGGCATAAATCAGGAGTTCGCCCATGCGATCGGTGCTCATGCGGCAGCCCTTGTTCAGTTCGTCGCGGCCCTGTTCGGTAATGCTCTCGATGCCGCATTCCATGGAGATGCAGTGGGCGCGGCCGAGCAGGTCAAGCGTCTCTTCGTTCCACAAATCGACGCGCGACTGGAAGCCGATGGAAATCGGCCGCTCGGCGATGGCTTCAAGCAGGCGGCGGACGCTCTTGCCGACGCCGAAAATTTCGTCGATGAAATAAACGTAATCGACGCCGCGCGCAATCAGGCGGTCGATCTCGGCAATGACGGCATCGACGTCGCGCTCGCGGAATTTGTTGCGGAACAGCGTTTTGTTGCAGAAGTTGCACGACCAGGGGCAGCCGCGCGCAAATTCCAGCTCCGCCCCGCGGCCTTCGCCGGTGAACACATGGTGACGGTGCGCGTGGCCTTCGACATTGTAGTTGTGAAAATCGAGCGCGCCCAGCCGCTTCATGTCAGCCACGCCAAGCTCGGGGTTGACGTGGGCCTTGCCGTCCTCGCTCCAGCAGCAGCCGGCAATCTGGCGCCAGGGTTTTGAGGCCAGCTCGGCGATGGTGAAATCTGGCTCGCCGCGCATGGCGATATCGCAGCGCAGCTTGCGCAGCGCGGCCAGCGGCGTAGCCGAAGAATGCGGCCCAATCGCGACTTTCACCGCGCGTCCGCCGACTTCCTCAAACCACTGCTGCGGAACCCGCAACTCAGGCTGCGGGCAGCGCCAGAACAGATACGACGGCGCCGTCGGTATCACGACGAAATCGGGAGCGAAATTCGCGACTTTCGCCCGCACTTCCGTGCTGTTCAACCGGTTGACCTGCGCATCGACGAGCAGCGGATCATGGCCGGCAGCCGCAACTTGATCGAAGGCAAACAGCAGTTCCAGGGGATAGTGCGGCTCCTGGCAGCCGAAGTAGGTTGAGCCGGTGAAGTCCCAGTTCGGGTTGATGAGGGCAAATTTCATCGTTCTCGCCTACGAAGCCACGCGCTGCTGCAGCACCGCAGGAGTCACAGCCGGCGGCTCCGGTTCGGGCGCAAGCAGCTCGCGATTCTGCCGCCACCATGCGTGAATCAGCTCCAGGGTTGTGCTGACATTGACTTCAGGCCGCCAACCGGTATGGCGCGCCAGCTTGGAATAATTGGTTACGTAGATCAGTTGATCGCCGGGCCGCGGCGAATCGCGCACGTAGTCAAGCTTGCGGCCGGTCAGCTTTTCGATCAATTCGATGAGCTCCAGCAGCGAGACCGCATTCTCGGCGCCGCCGCCCACGTTATAAATTTCGCCGGCGCAGGCAGGGTTGGAGCGGACGGCTTCGAAGGCGCGCATCAGGTCATGCACGCACAGCACGTCGCGCACCTGGCGGCCGTCGCCGTAAATCACCAGCGGCGATGATTGCAGCGCCGAATATAAAAAGTGCGCCACCCACCCCTGGTCTTCATTGCCGAACTGGCGCGGGCCTGCGATGCACGACATGCGAAACACCACGGTGGGCAGGCCATAAATGCGGGCATAGTCACGCACGTACTGGTCGGAAGCGCCTTTGGAGCAGCCGTAGGGCGAGTGGAAATCGAGCGGCTGCACCTCTGAAATGCCTTCCA
>JAJPJZ010000360.1 GCA_021323935.1 Terriglobia bacterium
ACGCTGGGGCGCAGCAAATGGCGGTGGAAAAAGTTGCCGGGGCCATGCGCGGGCTGGGGTTCGGCGGGATTGAAGCGGTGGATTCGCCAATCCTGGGAAGTGAAGGGAACAAGGAGTTTCTGCTGCACGGAATCATTGATTGAATATGCGGAAGACGGTAGCCATCCTGTCGAAGCCGGATAAGCGCGAACTTTATGAAGTCGCGCCGCAGGTGGTGCGCTGGCTCAACGAGCGCGGCCACGCCGTGGTGGCCGACCGGCAGACTGCCGCGTACATGCCGGGCGCGAAAGTGCGGGCAGTGGCGCGGGAAAAGCTCGCCATGGCGAAACCGGAATTTGCCATCGTGCTGGGCGGCGACGGCACCATGCTGGCGGCGGCGCGATCGCTGGCCAAGGCGCACATCCCCATCCTGGGCGTGAACCTCGGCTCGCTCGGCTTCCTGACCGAAGTGGCGCTCGAAGAGCTTTATCCGACGCTTGAGGCCACGATGGCCGGGCATGGCGTTCGCGAAACGCGCGCCATGCTGCATTGCGAGGCGCGTCGGGGCGGCAAGACCATCGCGCGGCACGATTTGCTCAATGATGCCGTCGTCAACAAGACGGAACTGGCGCGTATCGCCGATTTCGATGTGTACATCGACGATCAGTTCGTTTCCAATTACAAGGCCGACGGGCTGATCGTCTCCACGCCCACGGGTTCAACCGCATATTCGCTGGCGGCGGGCGGCCCCATTCTGCTGCCTGATGTTGATGCGGTGGTGCTGACGCCGATTTCTCCCCACGCGTTGACCAACCGCCCTCTGGTGGTCCCGGATGACGCTGAGATCGCCATCGTGGTACGCAGCGCCGAAGGCAGCGCGTATCTCAGCATCGATGGCCAGCTGGGCGAGCGGCTGCGCGATAACGACCGCATTGTTTGCCGCCGGTCAAAGTTTCACGTGGAATTGCTCAAGCTGCGCTCGCGCACCATGTTTGACGTGCTGCGCGCCAAACTCAAATGGGGTGAGAGATGATGGTGAGCTCGAATGAGCAAGCGCTAAGGGCAACAGGTGGTCGGGTGAGGCGCGCGGGCTTTGGCGATCAAGCGGCGCGATTTTGCGTCGCCGTGGCGCTGTACATCCTGGCGGCAGGAGGGTTGAGCGTGGCGCGGGCGCAGGCGCACCCGGAGGCCGACCTGGTCATCACCAACGCGAAAGTCTGGACGGTTGATGCCAATCGCCCGACCGCCGATGCGGTCGCCATTCTGGGTGACCGGATTGTCGCGGCCGGATCGGCTGCCGATATCGATGCCTGGCGCGGCTCCGAAACGCGGGTGATTGACGCCGGCGGGCGCCTGGTGCTGCCCGGCTTCAACGATGCCCACGTTCACTTCATCGATGGCGGCATGCAACTGGATTCGGTCGATTTGCGCGATGCTGCGTCGCCTGAGGAGTTTCGCGACCGCATCGCTCGCCGCGCCGCGCGCTATCCCAAGGAATGGGTCACGGGCGGCGACTGGGACGAGGAAAAGTGGAACCCGCCGCAGTTGCCGACCAAAGAACTGGTCGATGGGGTTACGCCCACGACGCCGATCTTCGTGAACCGTTATGACGGCCACGAATCGCTGGCGAATTCCGCGGCGCTCAAGCTGGCGGGCATCACCGCGCAAACGCCGAATCCGCCGGGTGGAGAAATCGTGCGCGATGCTCAGGGCAATCCAACCGGCGTGCTGAAGGATTCAGCGCAGGGCCTGGTGGACCGCGTCATCCCGGCGATCACGCACGAGCGGCGGATGCGAGCGGCGCGGCGCGCGCTTTCGCACGCGGCCTCGCTGGGCGTTACCAGCGTGCAGGCCATGAGCGCAGCCTACGAAGACATTGAAGTGCTGGAAGAGCTTGCCGAGCGCGGCGAGTTGACGGCGCGCGTTTACGCGGCGCCGCTGAGCTCCGGCTGGAAAGACCAGGCGAAAATCGGCGTTCGGCGCGCGTTTGGCTCGTCGTGGCTGCGCATCGGGGCGGTAAAAACCTTCGCCGACGGCTCGCTCGGTTCCACCACCGCTTATTTCTTCCAGCCCTACGACGACGCGCCCAACACGCGAGGCCTGCTTGCCGCCGGCATGCAGCCGCTTTCCAATATGCGGGATCGCTTTCAGCAGGCCGATGCCGCCGGCCTGCAGCTTTGCACGCACGCCATCGGCGACCAGGCAATTTCCATCATTCTTGATCTTTACCAGAACGTAATCGACAAGAACGGCGAGCGCGACCGGCGCTTGCGCATCGAGCACGCGCAGCACATGGCGGCGAAAGATTTCGATCGCTTCGCGCGCATGCACGTCATCGCCTCGGTGCAGCCCTATCACGCGATTGATGACGGCCGCTGGGCCGAACGCCGCATTGGGCCTGAGCGCATCAAGACCACTTACGCCTTCCGCACGTTCCTCGATCACGGGGTGCGGCTCGCGCTCGGCACCGATTGGACGGTGGCGCCGCTCAATCCCATGCTGACCATCTACGCGGCGGTGACGCGCGCAACCCTCGACGGAAAGAACCCGAACGGCTGGGTGCCGGAGCAGAAGATCAGCGTGAAGGAAGCGGTTGAGGCCTACACCATGGGCTCGGCGTACGCCGAATTCCAGGACAAGGAGAAGGGCTCCATCACGCCCGGCAAGCTGGCTGATCTGGTCATCTTGAGCGATGACATCTTCAGCATCGATCCCAAGGCCATTCGCGACGTCCAGATTGAGCAGACTGTCGTGGGCGGAAAAGTGGTGTATAGCCGGGCCAAGCCGTCAACCCAGCATTGAACTTGAGTAGTTACCTTCTTCATTATTGAATCAGGCGTTATGGCGGGCTACTCTGGCGGTAACTGCCATGACAAACCAGGGTTCGGAGCCGCCGGGCAAAGCCCACATCTGCATCTGGTGCGAAAGCCAGTATGCGCAGCCGGAAAGCCGCGCGCGCAGCTCAGAACTGTTCTGCAGCCAGAAGTGCGAAGTTGAGGCGCGTTACTGGCTGGTGAGCGAGTTGCAGGCGCTGGCGTAAGCAGCCCGCCAGCCTAGGTGGGGACTTTCAGCAGCAGGTAGCCGCCGCCGATGGCGAACAGCAGGTCGGGCGTCCAGGCAGCAAGCAGCGGCGGCAATTGATTGACGTTACCCATCGCCTCAAAAATTCCCGAAATCAGCCAGTAAACCACCGCGATGCCGATTGCCGTGGCCACGCCGGTCAGGGCGCCGCGGCGGCTTGCCGCCAGCGAAAATGGAATGGCCAGCACTGCCATCACCAGCGTGATCAGCGGAAACGCCAGCTTTTTTTGTAGCTGCACGCGCAGCCGCACTACGTCAAACCCGCTCTGCTGCAGCTCCTGGATGTAACGCTTCAGCTCCGAGTAGCTCATCTCCTGCGATTGCCGAACTTCCTTGCGGAAGTAGCTGGGCGGCTCGTCGAGCTCAGGGAAGGTCATGACGTCGAAGGGATGGAAATCCTCGATGGCGGCGCCGCTGAATCGCCGCTCCCATCCGTGCTCGAACACCCATTTGTTCAGCTCCGGCTCCCAATGCGCGCGCGAGGCAAACACGCGCCGCACCACCGAAAAATTCTGCGGGTCGAAGACAAAAATGGTGACGTTGCCGAACGCCGGCCGCTCCGGATCGTACGCCTGATAATAGTAAACATCGTGATGGTCGCCGAAGATCCACTTGCGCCCGGGCTGCAGGTAAGTCTGCGGCGGCTTGCCCTTGATGCGGTTCAGCAACGTCTCCTGCCGCCGGTTGATGCGCGGCAGGTAAGCTTCGTCGAACAGGAACAGCCCGCCGGCGAGCAGCGCGGAGATGACGATCACGGGCACCACCACGCGATAGATGCTCACGCCCGTGGCCTTCATGGCGGTAACTTCGTTCGAGCGCGACATCAGGCCAAACGTCACCAGCACCGCCACCAGCACCGACATAAAAAGCAGCAGGTACACGGTCGAAGGGACAATATCGAGCAGGTATTCGCCGACGGTGCTCAATGCCACGTGGTTGCGCAAAATATCGCCCACACGCTCAAACAGCGTGAACACCAGGAACAGCACGATGAACGTTGCCTGGATCATGACCAGGTAGAGCAGGAAATCGCGAACCACGTATTGATCGAGGATCAGCGGGAAGCGGGTGCGCCGCACTGTTGCCGCCGCGGCCTCGCCCGGCTTGGCCTCCTGGCGGCGCAGGCGGAGCTTGCCCGAGAGCCGCGGCTTCAGGCCAACCACGCGGCTGCGCAACCATCCTGCAAAATCGAGCGGACGCCGGTCCACTCGCCCCAGCAGCACCACGCCCACGGCAAAGAACACAAAATTGGCGAGCCACACGCCCAGGCCGGCGGGAATGCGGCCCTGCTTCGCCAGTGAGATTCCCAGCAGCGACACAAAGTAATAAACGAACACCAGCACAATCGTCAGCACAAAGCCGGTGGCCTTGCCGCCCTTGCGCGCTGAAAGCCCCAGCGGAATGCCAATCAGCGTCAGCACAATGCAGGCCACCGGCAGCGCCAGCCTGCGATGCAGCTCAATGGCGTAGTTGCGTCCTCTGGCGCGATCAGGATCCTGCGCCAGCCGCGGCAGCGCTGACGTGGGCGCCTCCGCCAGCACCAGGCTGGGAGCGGCCTGCGCCGAGCCCGCCGGCAACTGCACCGGAATATCGCTCTGCGCAAAGGTCGTGATCTGGTACTGGTCCTGCCGGCCGGGCGCCAGGTCGTGCTCCGAGCCATTTTCCAGGTGCAGGCGCAGCTCGCCCGGGCCCTGCTGCGCCACGATTCCGCGCTGCGCCAGCGTTACCTTCGGATCCGAAGGATTGCTGACGTCGGCCAGGAAAATATCGTGCCACTCGGCAGCGCCCCGGCCCGCGCTCACGTCGCCGATATACAACACCACGTTCCTGAAATCTTCGTAGAACACCCGCGGCTGAATTTCAAACGACGCCTGCGCCGCCTTCAGCTGGTTCTGCAGGCGGTCCAGCGCCGCGGCCGCATGCGGCGCCACATACACGTTGTTGAACAAGGCGATGCCGAAGGCCGCAAACGCAAACAGCGACACGATGCGCACAAACTGCCGCGAGCCCACGCCCACCGCGCGCATGGCCGTGATTTCGCTGTCGGCCGCCAGCCGGCTCAACCCCAGCAGCACGCCAACCAGCACACCCATCGGAATCGTGAGCGTGAGCGCGGTGGGCAGGGTGTAGGCAAAAATCTGCGCCACTGCCCACGCGGGCGCGCTGTTGCGCACTACCAGCTCGAGCAGCCGGCCCATGTCGCGCATGAACACCACAAACGTGAACAGCGCCGCGCCCACCAGGGCGTGGGTCACGATTTCGCGCAGGATGTAGCGGGTAAAAATGCGCACCAGCGTTAGTTTATCGCGCCGAGATGCGCAGCAGGTTGCGCAAGCGGCTTCCCGCATTTGCTCGACTTAAACTCGACCGGGGAAGCCGCCGGCGGTGTCAGAGTGGCGAGCGCCGCCAACAGGGCAGTTCGTTTAAGGGTGGCGAACAAAAGAAAGGGCCGGCGAGAATCAGGTTGAGCACCGGCTTTCAGGCCGCGAAAGCTGATGCGACAGCGACTGCCGCTTCAGCCCCGTCCTCACACCCGCGCGCGGGAATTAAGAGGCCTCCGCGATGCCGCGCCGCGGCAGCATTTCGCCGATGCGCTTAATCTGCGCCCCCACGCCGCGCAGCTTTTCCTCGATGCGTTCATAGCCGCGATCGATGTGGTACACGCGGTCGATGATGGTTTCGCCCTCCGCCACCAGCGCCGCCAGCACCAGCGACGCTGAAGCCCGCAGGTCTGAAGCCAGCACTGCGGCCGCGCTCAGCGGGGTCTTGCCGCGCACGATCGCGCGCCGGCCTTCGATCTTGATGTTGGCGCCCATGCGCACCAGCTCCTGCGCGTGCATGAAGCGGTTCTCAAAGATATTTTCCGTGATCACCGAAGTGCCCTCCGCCTGCGTCGTCAGCGCCATGTATTGCGCCTGCATGTCGGTGGGAAACCCGGGATACTCTTCGGTGGTCACATCGCTCGCGTGCAGGGCGCCGTCGCCTTCGACGCGCACGGTGTCTGACGTAATGGCCCGCACCTTGACGCCGTTTTCTTCCAGCTTCTGCAACAGCGCCGTCACGTGGTGCGGATCGCAGCCTGTGACCAGCAGGTCGCCGCCGCTCAGCGCGCCCGCAATGATGAACGTGGCCGCTTCAACGCGGTCAGGAATGATCCGGTGGCGGGCGCCGTGCAATTTTTCAACGCCATGAATGCTGATGGTTGAAGTTCCGGCGCCTTCAATGCGCGCGCCCATTTTGTTCAGCAGCGCAGCCAGGTCGGCAACTTCAGGCTCGCGCGCGCAGTTTTCCATTACGGTCAGGCCGTCGGCCAGCGCCGCCGCCATCATGAGGTCCTCGGTGCCGGTAACGGTGATCTTTTCAAACACGATCTGGTTGCCGCGCAGCCGTTCAGCGCGGGCTTCCACGTATCCGTGTTCGGTCGTGATGGTCGCACCCAGCCGCTCCAGCCCTTTGATGTGGAGATCGATGGGCCGCGCGCCGATGGCGCAGCCGCCGGGAAGCGAAACCCGCGCCACGCCGCACCGCGCCACCAGCGGCCCCAGCACCAGCGTGCTGGCCCGCATGGTCTTCACCAGCTCATACGCGGCCTCAGGATTGGCCAGCTTGCGGGCGCACAGCGTGGTGCGATGATGCGCGCGTCCATAGCCAAGCTCAACCTCGGCGCCCATGCTCTCCAGCAGCTTGCGCTCGGTTTGAATGTCGCGGACGTCAGGAATGTTTTCGAGCACAACCGGCTCGTCAGTGAGCAGCGCGGCCGCCATCGCCGGCAGCGCGGCATTCTTGGCGCCGCTCACGCGGATGGTTCCAATCAGCGGATTGCCGCCGCGAATTACTAATTTGTCCATGAAGCAGGGGCCTCGGTCAGTAGAAGTGCGCCTTCAATATTCTCTCATCTGGTAACCCAGGGGAAGTTACGAAGGTGTGTTCACCCGCTGCGCACATTGCCAATTCGGCGGTATTTCCTGCATTCCACGGCCGCGAGAATTCGGCACGACTCCCGAGGCCGCGCGCACCCCGCCATCAACTTGCAACTTTGCCGCCGCCGCACGACACTAGAGGACATGCAGGTGGAAACCCGCGAGCTCGGGTTCCTTTACTCCGGCGATCTCACGCCCATCAGCGGCGTCTATAAAGGCGTGCACCGCTGCGGTCGCACCTGCTGCTACTTCGTCACCTGCGCCGAGCGCGTGCTGCCTACCTGCGTCGATTGCGGTCTCATCCGTTTTTCGCTGTTCGCCGTCTCTCCCTCAGGCGACGAACCTGACCTGCAGCCTGCCCCTGAAACCCGCGCTAACCGTCATTCCGGCGAAGCCCGGTCTTAGCTGCAGGGAGAGCGTTCGCTGCGCTAGCCCTCGGCTGCTCTGCGCACGTTTCCGTTGGTTTTTTTCAATCGCTGCGTGGCTTCGCGACGCGACACGCCGGCCTTCAGCATTACCAGGGCCACGGCCACGCTGCGGCCGGCCTTTTCCAGCGTGGCTTCTGCGGTTGGGCGGTCCACACCGGCGGCGCGTTCGAGCACGGTGGCAGCCCGCGCGTTCAGCTTTTCATTCTTCATGCTGACGTTGATCATCAGATTGCCGTACACGTAGCCGAGGCGCGTCATGGCACCGGTGGTCAGCATGTTCAGAATGAGCTTCTGCGCGGTGCCTGCTTTCAGGCGCGTCGAGCCTGAGATCACCTCCGGACCCACTTCAGCCACGATTTCGATTTCGGCGGCGCGGCCCAGCTCCGACGCCGGATTGCAGACCACCGCGGTTGTTTTCGCTCCTCGCCTGCGCGCGTATTCAACCGCGGCGATGGTGTAAGGCGTGCGTCCGCTGGCGGCGATTCCAACCACCACGTCGCGCCGGCCCGGCTTGAGGCGGGCAATATCTTTCTCGCCCGCCTGGCGCGAATCCTCGTTGAACTCTGCGGCGCGGCCCAGCGCGCGCTCGCCGCCGGCTATGACGTATTGCACGCGCTCAGGCGCGATGCCGAAGGTTGGCGGGCACTCAGAAGCATCGAGCGCGGCAATGCGGCCGCTGGTTCCTGCGCCTACGTAAATCAGTCGCCCGCCGCGGCCGAGCGCCTCGACAATGGCGTCGATGACGGCGGCAATCTGCGGCAGCGCCCGCGCAATCGCCTGCGGAACTTTGGCGTCTTCCGCATTCATGATCTCGGCGATCTCGAGCGCCGAACGGGTATCAAGATCGCGCGCCGTTTCGTTTTGCCGCTCAGTCGTAAGCTGTGCCAGGTTTTCCGGCGCGCCGGCGCCGCGCCTGGTCGCACCCTGGCCGGCAACTTTGTTCGCTTGGCTTCGTGCATTCATCGCACACACTCTACAACGGCATCGTGGAATTGGGGGCGCACTTGCCTGATCAATTGCGAGCTCGCATCCGGCCACGTGCGATTGGTAAGCAGCACCACGGCAAGGCCGCGGCCAGGGTCAATCCACAATGATGTGCCGGTGAATCCCAAGTGCCCATACGAGCGCGGCCCGAAATGCCTGCCCGATTGCGAGGGCGGCGAAGGCGTGTCCCAGCCGAGCGCGCGCGAAGTGCCCGCCGGCTCTGCGGCGCGCCGGGTAAACCGGGCGATGCTCTCGCGGCGAAACGGCGCCTGGGCGCGCAGCATTGCGGCCGCAAACCTGGCCACGTCCGCTGCTGGCGCGAACAACCCGGCATGCGGGGCCACGCCGCCCATCGCGCTGGCATTCTCATCGTGAACTTCGCCCTGGATCACGCGCTTTCGGTAGTGTTCGTCGGCCTGCGTGGGCGGAATGCGCTCGCACAATTCTGCTGGGAGCAGAAACAAGGTCGCATCCATGCCCAGCCGATCGAAGATTTCACTCCGGGTAAAGGCGTCAAGCGAAGCGCCGGCAATGCGCTCCAGCGCGGCACCCAGGATGATGAACCCGATGTCGCTGTATTCGGCGCGAGTGCCCGGCTCGGCTGCGAGCGGCACATCACACGCAGCCGCGCTAATTTCCTGCTTGCCGTGGGCGCGCTGGTAGAGCTTGACGTAGGCCGGCAATCCCGAGCTGTGCTCCAGGAGTTGGCGCACGGTCACGCGGCGCCTGCGATCATCACGGCTCCCGGCCAGGAATTCCGGCACGAGATCGCCAATGGGAGCTTCGACGTCCAACTGCCCGCGATCGTGGAGCAGCATCGCCATGCTGGTGGTGGCGATGACCTTGGTGAGCGAAGCCAGGTCGTAGAGTGTCTCAGCCATGACGCGCGGGGAATCGCGCTCGTAGGTGAAATTGCCTTCGCTGTGCACGACCAGCGTGTCCGGTTCGTGCAGCACCGCTGCCGCTGCTCCGGGGAACGCGCGCGCGGCAATGGCGTCGCGCAGCACCTGCCACGCCGGCGCAAGCCTCTCCCGCCATTGCGCTTCGCTCGATCTCTCGCCCATCGCAGGCACAGTTTACAGGCGCGTTCTTGCTCCGCGGTTCTGCGGCCATGCGGGTGTGCTCGGCTGCGAAAATTGCGCGCGCTGAGGCTGCCTGTTACGATTCACAGTTTGCCTGTGCCGCCTGGTGCGGGCTGCGCATCTCACACTTTTCATTCCCATCGCATTTGTGGAGGCGAAATGGCCATCAAAGTAGGCATTAACGGCTTCGGTCGCATTGGGCGCAATATCCTGCGCACGGCGCTCAACGACCCCAATCTTGAATTTGTTGCCGTCAACGACCTCACCGACACAAAAACCCTGGCGCACCTGCTGAAATACGATTCCATTCTCGGCAACCTGCCGCACAAAGTCACCGCCGCCGGCGATGCCATCCAGCTCGACGACAAGAAAATTCGCGTCTTCGCCCAGAAAGACCCGGCGCAACTGGATTGGGAATCGGTGGGCGCGCAGGTGGTGGTGGAGTCCACGGGACGCTTCACCAACGCGGAAGACGCTCGCAAGCACCTGCGCGGCACGGTGAAGAAAGTCATTATTTCGGCGCCGGCCAAGAACGAAGACATTACCGTCGTCCTCGGCGTCAATGAAAACAAGTACGATCCCGCGCGGCACCACATTATTTCGAACGCGTCCTGCACGACCAATTGCCTGGCTCCGATTGCCAAGGTGGTGAATGACAACTTCCGCATCCAGTGCGGCACCATGACGACCATTCACTCCTACACCAACGACCAGGTGATCCTCGATTTTCCTCACAAGGATTTGCGCCGTGCGCGCGCTGCCGCCATCAACATGATCCCGACGTCAACCGGCGCGGCCAAGGCCTTGCACCTGGTGATTCCCGAACTCAAAGGCAAGCTCGATGGCTTTGCCATGCGCGTGCCTACGCCGAACGTCTCGGTAGTTGATTTGGTCGCGTTCGTCGAAAAGCAGACCTCGGCCGAAGAAGTGAACGCCGCACTGAAGCGCGCCTCGCAGCAAGGCCCGCTGGCGAAGTACCTCGGCTACGAAGAGCAGGAGTTGGTCTCGATGGATTTCCGCGGCGACTCGCGCTCCTCCATCGTTGATGCCCCCATGACCCGCGTTGTGGCCGGCAACTGCGTCAAAGTCATCAGTTGGTACGATAACGAATGGGGGTATTCGTGCAGGGTGCGGGACCTCATGAACTACCTGGGAAGCAAAGGCCTGTAGAGGGAAGGCCTGCTGCTCGGGAACGAAGAGCTAAAGCCGAGAAGCACTTTCGATAGTGTGGGTTGCGGCGAACTGTTATGGCTAAGCTTTCAATTCGCGATTTGAAGCTGCGGGGCCAGCGGGTGTTCATTCGCGCCGACTTCAACGTTCCGCTGAACGATGATGGGACGGTGGCGGATGATACCCGGATTCGCGAGACGCTGCCCACCATCGAGTATGCGCTCAACAACCAGGCGCGCGTGATCCTGGCCTCGCATCTCGGCCGGCCCAAGGGCAAAGTGAACCCGAAATACAGCCTGCGGCCGGTGGCGGAGCGGCTGCGGCAGTTGCTGGATGAGCGCATCGGGCGCGGCAAGCAGGTTGGCTTTTCGACCGACTGCGTGGGCGTGCAGGCGGAAGAGATGGTGGCGAAGCTGGAGAGCAGCCAGACGCTGCTGCTGGAAAATTTGCGCTTCCATGCTGAAGAAGAGGCCAACGAGGAAAATTTTTCGCGGCAGCTTGCGTCGCTGGCTGATGTTTACGTGGACGACGCTTTCGGGGCGGCGCATCGCGCGCACGCCTCCACGGTGGGGATGACGAAATTCCTGAAACAGAATGCTGCCGGCTTGCTGATGGAAAGGGAGCTGCAATACCTGGGCAAGGCGCTTGAGGAGCCGGCGCGGCCGTTTGTGACCATCCTGGGCGGCGCGAAAGTGAGTGACAAGATTGGAGTGATCCAGAACCTGCTGGAGAAAGTTGACGCGCTGCTGATCGGCGGCGGCATGGCCTACACCTTCCTGAAGGCGCAGGGATTTGAAGTGGGCAAGTCGCTGGTGGAGCAGGACAAGATCGAGGTGGCGCGGCAGACGCTCGAGGCGGCGAGGCGAGCGACGGACAAGACCGGCGTGCGCTTCCTGTTGCCGGTGGACCACGTAGTGGCGGCTGAGATGAAAGCTGACGCGGCGACGGCGATCATCGCGCCGATGCAGCCGATACCGGCAGACAAGATGGCGCTCGACATCGGGCCGCGCACGATCGAGCTTTTTGTGCAGGAAATCGAGCAGGCCCGCACTATCGTGTGGAACGGGCCGATGGGCGTGTTTGAAATGCCGCCGTTTGCCTGCGGCACGACGGAAATCGCCGAGGCAGTGGCGGGCAATGCGCAGGCGACTTCGATCATTGGCGGCGGCGACACGGTTTCAGCGGTACACCAGGCCGGCGTGGCTGAAGAGATCACGCACATTTCCACCGGCGGCGGCGCCTCGCTGGAGTTCCTGGAAGGGCGCAAGCTGCCGGGCGTGGAAGCGCTGACGAACAAGTAGGCCACTGGTAGCCGGACTGCACACGCCGCAAGCCAAAGGACACGGACAGAGTCCATCACTACCCAATGGCGCCTCCGCTCGAACGCTCCATATCGCAATTGATCCTGCCGGGCGGCAAGAACATTGAATTTGTCTTGGGCGACATCACCGACGAGCAGACGGACGCGATCGTCAATGCGGCAAATTCTGCGCTGATGCCGGGCGCGGGCGTCTCGGGCGCGATCCACGGGCGCGGCGGGCCCGCGATTTACGAGGAGTGCCGCGCAATCCTCAGCCGGCAGGGAGAGATCAGGGAAGGCCAGGCCGTCATGACGCGCGGCGGCGAACTGCCCGCGCCATACGTCATCCACACGGTGGGGCCGGTGTGGCGCGGCGGCGGACGCGATGAATCCGCGAAGCTGCGCTCCTGCTATCGCAACAGCATTGAGCTGGCCGATGAACGCGGCCTCGGCTCGATTGCCTTTCCGGCGATCTCAACCGGCGTGTTCGGCTATCCGCTAGAGGCGGCCGCCGAGATTGCGGTGAAAGAGGCGGCGCGAAGCCTCGAGCACTCGAAGCAGCTCAGTGATGTGCGCTTCGTGCTGTTCGATCCTTTGGCGTTTGCCGTGTTCGTCGAGAGCGCAAGGGCATTGGCAAAAGCGAAATCAATGGCGTTTAAGACCTATACGGCCGACTGACAACCGAACATTACGATCACCAGCGCGCGCAGGGAGGACTGGTTGAGAAAGAAAGTGATTGCAGCCAACTGGAAGCTTTACAAGACGCCTGCGGAGGCGCGGGAATTTTTTCGCGCGTTCCTGCCGATGATCAGCGGGCACACGCGAGACGAAGTGGTCATCTGCCCGCCGTATGTCGATATCTACGTGGCGGTGGAGGAAGTGCGGAAAAGCGACATCACGATCGGGGTGGGGGCGCAGAACGTGAACGCGCAACATGCCTGCGCGCTGACCGGCGAAATTTCAGCGCCCATGCTGCGCGCGGCCGGCTGCACCCACGTGATCATCGGCCATTCAGAGCGGCGGCAGTTTTTCCATGAAACCGATGACCTGGTGAACGCGAAATTGAAGGCCGCGATTGCGGCGGGCCTGATTTCGATTGTGTGCGTGGGCGAAGTGATTGAGGAGCGCGAAGCCGGGCTGACCGAAGATGTGTTGCGGCGGCAGTGCACGCGGGCGTTTGCCGAAATTGCGGCTGACCAGGCGCGCGCCATCACGGTGGCGTATGAGCCGGTGTGGGCCATCGGGACGGGAAAGACGGCGACGCCGCAGCTTGCGGCTGAAGCGCACCGAGTGATCCGCGCGCAGGCGGCCGAGGCGTTTGGCGACGAGGCGGCTGAAGGGCTGCGCATCCTGTATGGCGGCAGCGTAAAGCCGGAAAATGCCGCGTCGCTGATGGCGGAAGAAGAAATTGATGGAGCGCTGGTGGGCGGGGCGTCGCTCGATCCGAAATCGTTTGCCGCGATCGTGAAATATTAGTCGCGCGGGCGGCTGCGAAACGTGCCGTAGTTCATGGTGCGCGGCGGCAGCTTTGAGGCATGCACGGCGCTGCGAGTGTGCAGCACACAGACGCGGCTTTCCTTGCCTTCCTCGTTGACCTCAAGAAAATCGGCCACCAGATCGCAGGCGTGGTCGCACAACACCACTTCGCGCTCGGGATGCGGCAGGCGGAAGATCTGCATGGCGGCAGGATACGGCCATTCTGCGCGGCTTGATAGCCATAGAACCTTCGCGGTCACCTGCCGGCGCAGAGTCTTCGCCGGCGCATCACAGAATGCATGCCGCCGAAAAAGAAAGCGCCTTTGAAAGTTGACGCCGGCGCGGTTGCCGCCGACGAGCTCAAGCAGGCATTCCCGCCGATCCAGCTACCGGTGCGGCCGCCATTCCCGCCGATGGAGGCGAAGCTGGTGCCTGACATTCCGAGTGGGCCGGAGTGGCGCTACGAGCCCAAGTGGGATGGCTTTCGCTGCCTGGCGTTTCGCAAAGGCAGGGAAGTGTTGCTGCAGTCGAAGGCGGGGCAGCCGCTCGGGCGCTATTTTCCGGAGCTGGTTGAGGCGCTGCGCGCGCTTGAACCGCAGCAATTCGTGCTTGACGGCGAAATCGTAATCCTGATCGGCGGGCGCCTGTCATTCGACGATTTGCTGATGCGCATTCATCCGGCGGAGAGCCGCATTCGCAAGCTTTCGGCGGCGACGCCGGCTTCGCTGCTGGTGTTTGACCTGCTGGTGGATGCGCGCGGGAAATCATGGGTGGAGCGGCCGCTGGCAGAACGACGCGAGGCGCTGGAGGGATTCTTTGCCTCAGCCGGCGTAGATCACAAGGCGCGGCGCGATTCGAAGGGCGCCGAGATCCGGCTTTCGCCTTCGACCCGCGACCGCAGCATGGCGCTGCGCTGGATCGGCGAAGGCCAGAGTACCGGGCTCGATGGCGTGATGGCAAAGCGCGCCGACCTGGCCTATGCCTCAGGTGAGCGCACGGCCATGCAGAAGATCAAGCGGATCCGCACGGCCGATTGCGTGGTGGGCGGGTTTCGCTATGCCAGCAAAGGCGGCGCGATCGGGTCGCTGTTGCTCGGCTTGTATAACGATGCCGGCGAGCTTGACCACATTGGATTCACTTCAAGCTTTACCGCCGAGCAGCGCCGCGAATTGAAGCGCGTGGTTGAGCCGCTGAAAGGCGGCCAGGGATTCACCGGCAAGGCGCCCGGCGGGCCGAGCCGCTGGAGCACGGAGCGCTCCGGGGAATGGGAGGCGCTGAAGCCGAGGCTGGTGTGCGAAGTGCGTTACGACTACTTTTCCGGCGGGCGCTTTCGCCACGGAACCAAATTCCTGCGATGGCGCCCGGAAAAATCGCCGACGCAATGCACGTATGACCAGGTGCAAGGGCCGGCGGCAGAACCAGACTTGCTGAAGATGGGCCTGGCCTAAGGACGCGGTCCACACCGCGCCTGATCAATGCAAAGCACGCACGGGGCAACCTGCGCCGCATTGTTAGC
>JAJPJZ010000112.1 GCA_021323935.1 Terriglobia bacterium
GAAAACCCGGGCCGTGAAGCGATGATGAATTCAGCTTCCTCGAACAATGCTTCCGGCTCACGCCAGGTGGAGATCTGCAGGAATGAATCGACGCCCAGGATAAAAAACAGCTTGTCGTTCTTATGCAGCATGGAGCGCAGCTTGCGCACCGTGCTGATCGAGTAGTTGGGCGCCGGTTTCGCATCTCGCGAGGTTCTGAACGGCAGCACGTTGCTGCTGCGCGGCGCTTCCAGCAGTGACGGGATGAATTCGTCTTCGCCTGCGGTGGCAAGCGCGACCATCGCATATCGCTGTTCGAAGGCGGCGACCAAAGCTCCGGGCTTGTGCGGCGGCACTGCAGCCGGCACAAATAGAATCCTGTTCAGCTTGAACTCGTCACGGGCGGCGCGCGCCACCGCCAGATGGCCGCGGTGAATCGGATCAAACGTACCGCCGAACAGGCCAACATTCATCTTCGTAAATTACCACTCGCCGCTCGCACGTGCTGCCAACACGTCATTTCGCGCCACCAGCGCGCGCTTCGCGCGGAAAACCATCCGTCTTATAGCTCGAAGCATCTACTTACCCTTGGCGCAACTTCGCCATCGCGCCGATTTTGAAGGAGCACTAATGCATATAGCTGTTGTCGGCTCCGGCTATGTTGGATTGGTAGCTGCTGCCTGCCTGGCCGATCTGGGCCACCAGGTAATCTGCGTGGATAACGACGAAAACAGGATTGCGTGCCTGCTGCGCGGCGAAGTTCCCATGCACGAGAAATTCCTGCCTGAGCTGATCGAGCGCAACCGCGGCCCGCGCCTGCAATTTTCAACTGACCTGGCGCAGGCGGCGCGGCGCAGCTCAGCCATCTTTATCGCCGTGGGTACGCCGCCGGCCGAAGACGGTGAGGCCGACTTGTCCTTCGTGGAGTCTGTATCGTGCGACCTGGCGCGCGCCGGCGGCGGCTCGTACAAGGTGATCGTGGAAAAGAGCACCGTGCCGGTGTACACCAGCGACTGGGTGCGCCGCGTCATGCTGCTGAACGGCGCCGCTCCCGATTATTTTGACGTCGCTTCAAATCCTGAATTTCTTCGCGAGGGCACGGCGGTCACCGATTTCCTGTATCCCGACCGGATCGTGATCGGCGCCGACAGCAGCCGCGCGGCAGCCGCGTTGCGCGAAATCTATCGCCCCATGCTCGACGGCAGCTACTATCGCCGCGAAAACAAGGTTCCGGAGCCCGATGGCGTGCGCCTGCCGCCGCCGCTCATCGTGACCAGCGCCAAGAGCGCCGAGCTGATCAAGCATGCTTCAAACGCCTTCCTGGCGATGAAGATTTCCTTCATCAACGCGGTGGCGAACATCTGCGATGGTGTGGGCGCCGACATTGAGGAAGTGTGCGAAGGCGTAGGCGCAGATTCGCGCATCGGCCAGCGCTTCCTGAACGCCGGCATCGGCTATGGCGGCTCGTGTTTTCCCAAAGACCTGCTGGCGTTTCGCGCCGTGGCCCGCAACTGCGGCTACGACTTTCGCCTGCTGGATGAAGTCGTGCGCATCAACGAGGAGCAGCGGCAACGCTTCATCCGCAAAGTGCGCAGGGCGCTCTGGACGCTGAAGGGCAAGCGCCTGGCGGTGCTTGGCCTGGCCTTCAAGGGCGGCACCGATGACATCCGCGAGTCGCCGGCCATTGCGCTGGTGCGCGCGCTGCTGCGCGAAAACTGCGCCATCACGGCCTACGATCCGGCGGCGATGGGGCGCGCGCGCGAAGTGCTGCCCGCCGGCGTGGAATACGCTGACTCGGCCCACGCCGCCGCTGAAGACGCCGACGCGCTGCTGATCCTGACTGATTGGGAAGAGTTCGCCGCGCTTGACCTGGAGCGGCTGCGGGCGCGGATGAAGTACCCGATCATCATCGATGGCCGCAACCTGTACGATCCGGCGTTGATGGAAAGCCGCGGCTTCACCTACATCAGCGTCGGGCGGCCTGAGGTTTACGGAATCCGGCCGGCGGCTGCTACGGCGCCGCAGCGCCGCGTGCTCAGGCCTGCAGTCGCCGGCGGCGAACTGCCGAAAGCAAGCTGAACAGACTTCGAATCGCGCAGCAAAAGTTTCTCCGGGCCGTCGGCCTGGATTGCGCACCATCAAGATCCGGCCGCGCCTTTCGTCGCTTCTAAAAACTCCCGCTCACACTCCATGCGACTGCGACTCTAAAATGGTCGCTATGAATGCTTGCCGCATTTTCCTCATATTGCTTTGCGCGTTTTGTGGCGCGGTGGTTTCGCGGGCGAAAGCCCAGGAGTTCAAGTTCGCCGTCTCCGGCGATTCACGCAACTGCGGCGATGTAATCATGCCCGCGATTGCTGCCGGCGCTGCCAGGGATGGAGCGGCATTCTACTGGCACCTGGGTGACCTGCGCGCCATCTACGATTTCGATCAGGACATCCTCGATCGCCGTAAGAAAGCCGGCCAGCCGCTGCCGGCAATTGCCGATTACGAACGCATGGCCTGGGACGATTTCATTCAGAACCAGCTTGGCGCATTCACCATCCCGGTTTTTCTGGGCATCGGCAATCACGAGGTGTATCCGCCCAAAGACCGCAGCCAGTTCACCCTGCAGTTCGCCGATTGGCTGGATTCGCCTGTGCTGCGCGCGCAGCGCCTGGCCGATGATCCCAAGGACCACCGCCTGAAAACTTATTTCCACTGGCGGCAGGGGCCGGTGGATTTCATTTACCTGGATAACGCCACTCCCGACCAGCTTGATGCCGAGCAGTTGCACTGGGCCGAGCAGGTGATTGCGCGCGACGGCAACGATCCAGCCGTCAAGTCAGTAGTGATCGGAATGCACGAAGCGCTGCCCGATTCCCTCGCCTCAGGCCACAGCATGAGCGACTTCCCGATTGCCGAAAAGACTGGCCGCACGATTTATCAGGACCTGCTGAAGCTGCGCACTTCATCACGCAAAAACGTTTACGTGCTGGCCAGCCACTCGCATTTCTACATGCAGGGAATTTTTGCGTCTGAGTACCTCAAGCAGCATGGCGGCGTGCTGCCGGGCTGGATCGTTGGGACGGCGGGCGCGGTGCGTTATCCGCTGCCGCCGCTAGCCAGCCAGGCCGAGGCCGCGCTGACCAATGTTTACGGCTATCTGCTTGGGACCGTCGCCGCCGACGGCAGCATAAAGTTTGAGTTCAGGCGAATCGGCGAGCAGGACATTCCGCCCTCGGTAGCGGCGCAGTACACGCCTGAAGGGCTGCACTACTGCGTGGCTGAAAATCCTGCGCATTAAGCGAACGGAGCGGGAAACAAACGAATGAGGCTCGACCTCGTGCAGCAAGAACGAAAACACGCGAGGCAGGAAGGCGGAGCCTATGCTCCGCCTTCCTGCCTCTGAAATCAGCTTGGAATTACCGAGGCCAGCCGTAGCCACGCCCGCCGCCGTTGTAGCCGGCCTGGTAGCCCTGCATGTAGGCCTGGCGATACGTCGCGGCGTACTGGCTCTTGGACACGCCCATGGCTGAGCTGTAGCCGTGAGTGCCGTCGCTGTAGTAGCCGTGCTGCGTCGGCCGCATGCTGTGGCCGTTGTTGCGGTCACCCAGACCCTGCTGATACCCATCCTGGTAGCCGATCGACTGCGCCTGGCCGGCGTAGTTGCCGTAGCCATAGTTGCCGTAGCCGCGGTTCGGATAGCCGTAGCCGTAAGGCTGGGTCGTGGCCGGATAGCCGTAGCCGTAGGGATACGTGGTCGCCGGGTAGTTAGGATACGTGCGATAGCCGCCGTTCGGGTAATATCCGCCGTTCGGATAGTAATTGCCGTTCGGGTACGTGCGATAGCGGTAAGCGTTGTTGCGCTCGGCTTCGCGACGCTCGCGCTCGCGCCATTCATCGTTGCGGCGCTGCTGGGCGCGCCAGTCATGATTGTTGTTGTTCTGCCAAACCTTGCGGTCGTGGTCGCGATCGCGGTCGCGATCGTGATCACGGTCCTGCGCCATGCCGAACGTGCTGCCGGCGATAGCGAATGCGGCCAGCAATGCAAAAATCCTGAGTCCCTTCATACAATGCCCTCCGGCCAAGCTGCCCACCCGCAATCTCAACCCTCCGCGGCGGCCCCGGCCATTTGCTAAAGGTACTGACACGGCTCAGGCGACAAAGATGCGGTCAGGCAGGTAAATTTTTGACTTTGTTTGCTTAAGCTTTAAGATGCCTGCCGCGGCGGCGCCGTTCGCCCCGGAAGCGGCTGCCAGCCCGGGGTTTAGCCGATTCGCGGGCTGCGAATGCCGCGCTGATTGCCGCTTGATGGCCAGGCTTGACAACGCTCCGGGCCAGCGCGTAAGACTCCGAATTCCGCCTGGGAGAACTGGAATTATGCTGAACCTGCTGCGCCGCTGCTCAACCCTGCTGCTGTTCTTTGCTCCTGCTGTTTGTGCTCAAGCCGCGCCCTCAGCGCAGTCTGTCCCCTCGCCCGAGCAGCACCTCGGCTTTCGCGTAGGCGAAGACCGCAAGCTGGCCGACTGGGAGCAGGTGACCAGTTACTTCCAGAAAGTGGCTGCGGCCGCACCCGACCGCGTGAAGTTCGAGGAAATCGGCAAGACCACCGAAGGCAAGCCGTTCGTTTATCTCACCATCTCCTCGCCTGAGAACCTCAGGAACCTGGAGCACTACCGGCAAATCCAGCAGCGCCTGGCCGATCCCCGCGGCCTTGATCCGGCCGAGGCTGAGCGGCTCATCAAGGAAGGCAAAGCCGTGGTGCTGATCACCTGCACGGTGCATTCGACGGAGGTGGCCTCAACCCAAACCGCCATGCAATTCGTTTACAAGCTGCTGACGGAAAACACGCCCGAGCATCAGGAGATCCTGAACAACGTCATTTTCCTGCTGGTTCCTTCGCTCAATCCTGACGGGCAGGACATGGTGGTGAAGTGGTATCGCAAATATGTCGGCACGCCATATGAAGGTGTGCAGCCGGTCGAGCTCTACAACAAATATGTTGGGCACGACGACAACCGCGACTGGTATATGTTCACGCAGGTTGAATCGCAGCTCACAGTCGCCAAGGTGCAGAACCCCTGGCACCCGGAGGTGGTTTACGACGTCCACCAGATGGGCTCGAATGCGGCGCGGCTGTTTGTGCCGCCCTTTCTTGACCCGGTGGACCCGAATGTCGATCCGCTGATCGTGCAGGAAACCAACATGCTGGGGAGCAGCATGGCCGCGGCGCTGGCGACGGCCGGCAAGACCGGCGTGGCCATTAATGCGATTTACGATTTCTGGACGCCGGCGCGGCATTACCAGGCCTACCACGGCGGCTTGCGCGTGCTGACGGAATCGGCTTCGGCGCGGCTGGCC
>JAJPJZ010000200.1 GCA_021323935.1 Terriglobia bacterium
CCCTTCAGGAGAGGAGGAAAACAACCAACCCGCGACTAGCGGACGACCGGAGTGCGGGCGCGGCGCTTCAGGAAGTAATCGATCAGCTCGCTCGATGAGTTGTCCATTTCCACATCGAATGCTTCCACGCGGTTGGTGAAGTAGTTGAACATCATGACGGCCGGAATGGCCACGAACAGGCCGACTGCGGTGGTGACCAGCGCTTCGGCGATGCCGCCGGCCACGGCGCCGAGGCCGGTGGCCTTCTGCTCTGAAATGCCTTGGAAGGCGTGCAGAATGCCCATCACGGTGCCGAACAGGCCGACAAACGGCGCAGTGGAACCGATGGTCGCCAGCCCGCCCAGGCCGCGCTTCAGCTCGGCGTGAACGATGGCTTCGGCACGCTCGAGGGCGCGCTTTGAGGCTTCAATGGTTTCGCCCGGCAACTCGGTGGATTCACCGTGCGCGCGGAATTCCTGCAGGCCCGCGGTCACAACCTTGGCCAGGTGGCTCTTCTTATTGCGCTCGGCGACTTTGATGGCTTCATCAATCTTGCCTTCGCGCAGCGCGCCGGCCACTGCCGGAGCAAACGCGCGCGACTGCTTGCGGGCGGCGCTGAACGCCATCCAGCGGTCAATCATCACGCCAATCGACCAGCCCGACATGATGAACAGAATGATGACCACGCCGCGAGCGGCCCAGTTCATGCTTTTCCACATGCTGATTGGGTCCCAGGCCACTTGCTGGTCCTGGAAAAACGCGGCCATCGCCGAAAGTGAGTGGGTCAGGTGCAAAACGTTAGGTGCGAGCATGATTTGTTGTTTTCCTCCTCAGGAGTGCTGCCTCGCCTGGAGCGAGGCGATTCAATCGCCAAATCCCCGCCGTCGCGGGGCGTTATTCAACTAGACACCGGCGGGTTCCTTGCCGCTCCCGGCGTTCGATTGCGGCGGGCCCGGTGATACTCAGGAAACCTGCATTCCGCCGCCGTGCTTGCCGGCAGCAAAATTCAATTTGAACTGATTGCCTTGAGAACGACTGCCCTTGGAAGCCACCCAATCGATCCGGAACATCACTGCCAGGGGACGCTGGGGTTTACGGCTGATGGCCCGGGCCATGCCCCGGCCGACAACGAAAGCCGCTCAAACTGCAAACCGCCGCGGCAGAAATCACCAGCGGCTGTTTTGCTTGGATTCGATTCCGAGCTGCTCGGTTCGCTCGGAGTTGATGAATTGTTCAACCCCGAGCGTCGAGCAATGTTTTTAGCCGCCGCTCAGGTTGAAGTTCACGGTGATCAGCGTTTCCACTTCCACCGGCTCCCCGTTGAGCACCCATGGCTTGTAACGCCACTGCTTCACTGCCTCAAGCGCCGACTGCACCAGCATGGGGTGGCCGCTCACAACCTGCAGGCCCTGCATGCTGCCGTCCTTGCCGATCGTGGCCTTGATGACTACGGCACCGGAAACGCGCGCGGCGCGTGCGATCGGCGGGTACTGCGGCTGCACCTGGTGCAGCAGGTTGCCCTGCAGCACGCCCTGCGAAACGCGCACCTTCTGCGGCGGCGCCGCGACTTTCGGCACGGCCACCGGCACCGAGCTCACGATGCCGCCGATCACGCCGCCAATCTGGCCGCCGGGAACGCCGCCCGGCACGCCGCCTACAACTCCCGCCACGGCTGCCACCGGCGGCGGCGCCTGGTCTTCCTTGATCATCTTTACTTTCTCGGGAATTTTGGTGGGCGTGCGCAATGCGCCGTTGATCACTTCAGTTTCGATCTTCTGCACGTGCACCACCTGCGCGGGCGCCGGCGGCGGCGGCGGTGGTGGCGGCGGTGGCGGCGCTACGATGACGGTTGACATCAACGTCTTCATCGGCAGCGCCTCGGTGTAAATCAGCGGGATCAGCACCAGGACCACGACCAGGATGCTCTGCAGCACGAACGACAGCACCGTGGTGGCGCCCTGTTTCGTTTTCAGCTTTCCGCTGGATTCAATCAGGCTGTCTTCAAACATGGCCGTTCTCCCCCAAACGACGAACGCTCTTACGCCTCGTGCAAACGGCCGGCGCGTTTGGCGCTGGCCACCGGGCCCGGGCCAGCCTCAGAAACCCGCTCCCGCCTTGAGGGAACACAACATAGGCGAAACGGGCGACACTTATAGCTGGCTGATCTCTATAGACACCAGAGGCCTGAAACTGGCTCCCGTGCCGCCAGCCTTTTGAAAAAAATTTGCGCGGCAGCACACGTGCGCCAGACAACACAATCCTGAGAACCAGGGGCCCGCAGTCGTGAACTCAACAGCTTTGTTGCTGTGGAAGGCCGGGCGGCTGACGACCGGCAGCCAGGATCCGGGCAACTTGCCTAACCTCGTGCCTTAACTCCGCGTAAATCCTGCGGTTTCTGCGACTTGGCCTTGCCCGTCGGAGCTGGGCCGCTGCCGCCGCGGCCGGCCGGCAGCACTACCGGAGCCGCTCCACGCCGCGCCCGCCAATCGGTGTAGGCCACCAGCATCGGTGCCGCCACCGCGATTGACGAATAGGTCCCGATCAAAATGCCGATGACCAGGGCGAAGCTGAAGCCGTGCAGCACCTCGCCCCCAAAAAGAAACAGGCTGAGCACAGTAAGGAACGTGAGGCCGGATGTCAAGATGGTCCGGCTCAGCGTCTGGTTGATGCTGCGATTGACGATCACGTCGAGCCGCTCGCGCCGCATCAGCTTGATGTTTTCGCGTATGCGGTCGAAGACCACGATGGTGTCGTTCATCGAATAGCCAACCAGCGTCAGGATGGCGGCAATGACGGTCAGGCTGATTTCCTTGTTGGCCAGCGAAAAGGCGCCCACGGTGATCAGCGTGTCATGAAAGCAGGCGACCACCGCGGCCGCGCCGTAAATCAGCTCAAAGCGGAACCACAGGTAAACCAGCATGCCCCCCAGCGAATAAAGCACGGCCAGCACGGCCTGGTGCTGGAGCTGCTTGCCTACCGTGGGGCCGACGATTTCAACCGTGGGCCGGGCAAAATTCGAAAGGAAAAACCCCGCCTGCAGCGAGTTCAGGATGCGCGGATCGGCCTTCAGTTGGTCAAGGCTGGTCAGCACGCCGCCGAAATTCTTGTCGCGGGTGGAGACGATGTTGCGGGCGACGTCGCCATAGGCCTTGGGATCGCCGCCATTTTGCAGCGGGTCCTTGCTGACCAGGTAATCCTGCAGGTCCTGCTCGCTGGCCTGGTTAAAATCGCGCTTGCCGCCGGCGATCTGCTGCGCGTAAGGGGCCTCAAGCGCGTTGATGATTGCCTGCTTGCCAGCGGTGATGTCGGTAGCCTCGCCCTGGCGGTTGACTTCAGGCAGGCTGATCAGCACTTCATTGTTCGCCGTCGGGCCAAACTGTTGAATGCGCGGGTTCTTCAGGCCGGCGCGGTCAAGGTCGGCGCGGATCTTGTTCAGGTCAGGGGTTTCGGTGAACTTCACCTGGGCATCGGTGCCGCCGCGGAACTCAACGCCCAGCGGTATGCCGTGCCAGAACGCCATGGAAAGCAGGCCGGCAATGCTGAAGATCAGCGAGAAGCCGAGGAAGTACCACTTCTTGCCTAACCAGTCGATGTTGGGACTGCGAAAAAATTCCAAGCAAAACCTCTGATTGAGCCATTTGCTGTTGCGTCGCCGGCCGGTAGCCGCGCTCGACCGCGCCACAGCTCAAAGTTCCAGTAGCTAAATTGACAGCGCTTCGCCGTGCTGTTTGCGGTTCAGCAGCGCGTCAAAGATTACCCGCGACACAAAAACTGAAGTGAACAGGTTTGCCAGCAGACCAAAAGTCAGCGTGGTGGCGAACCCGCGCACCGGGCCGGTACCGAAAATAAACAGGATGAATGCCGAGACGATGGTGGTCACGTGCGTATCCACGATCGTGATCCAGGCGTGCGAAAAACCCTGGTCCACGGCCGCGGCTGCGGTCTTGCCGTTGCGCAGCTCCTCCCGGATGCGCTCAAAAATCAGCACGTTCGAATCCACGCCCATGCCGACCGTTAGAATTACACCGGCGATCCCGGGCAGCGTCAGCACCGCTCCGAAGTAGCCCATGAAGCCGAGCAGGATCACCAGGTTGAGAATGAGCGCGATGTCCGCGTTCACGCCCGCCCAGCGA
>JAJPJZ010000124.1 GCA_021323935.1 Terriglobia bacterium
CAGCTCATGGATGAAATGCAGTCGCTGAAGAAGCTGCTCAGCCCGAGCGAGATCCTGTTCGTGGCCGATTCCATGACCGGCCAGGATGCGGTGAACTCGGCCAAGCAGTTCCACGACACGCTGTCACTCACCGGCGTCATCCTCACCAAGATGGATGGCGACGCCCGCGGCGGCGCGGCGCTTTCCATTCGCCAGGTCACCGGCGCGCCCATCAAGTTCCTGGGCATTGGCGAGAAATATGACGCGCTCGAGCCCTTCCACCCTGATCGCATCGTCAGCCGCATTCTGGGCATGGGCGACATTTTGACGCTCATCGAAAAGGCCGAAGCCACGCTCGACAAGAAGAAGTCAGAAGAGTTTGCGGCCAAGGCACTCTCGGGCGATGGCTTCTCGCTTGAAGATTTTCGCGACCAGTTGCGGCAGGTAAAAAAGCTCGGCTCGCTGCAGAGCATCATCAGCCATTTGCCGAAGATCGGGCCGTTTGCCAACCTGCAGCAGGCAGCCGGCAAAGTGGACGAAAAAGAGCTGGTCCGGGTTGAAGCCATCATCAATTCCATGACGGCCTACGAGCGCGTGCACCATGAGGCCATTAACGGCAGCCGCCGCAAGCGCATCGCCAGGGGCTCAGGCACCAGCGTGCAGGAAGTAAACAACCTGCTGCGCCAGTATGCGCAGATGCGCAAGATGTTCAAGAGCATGTCGAAATCGGCATTCATGAACAAACGCCTGGCGGGAATGAAGCTGCCGGGATTGAACTAAGCTGCAATCCGCGCCCCGGAAGATCGCGCGATGATAATTCTCCCTGTCATCTGAACTGCTATGAGCTGGATTGACGAAGAACTTGACCGCGAGCACGACGTGCAGCACGCCTCACAACCTGCGCCCAGCGACGAGCAGGTGCTGGAAGCGGCGCGCGCCTGGTGGCAATGGTTTGGGCAGGCCCTGAAGCGCAACGCCGACGACGCGCGGCAGCGCGGAATTCCTGCCGATTTCAGCGAGCCCGCGCGTGAGCGCTACCGGGTGAGCAACAGCGAAGCCGGCCTGGCCGCCAATTTTGCTCTCGATGAGCAGATTCGCAGCGTCCGCTTCGATTATTCCTCCTCAAAGGCCAATATGGCCGCGCCTGAAGCCGCGCCGACCAGCGCGCCCGCAATCTCCAACGCTCCGCCCGAAGGCGGCGTCATCACGCTCAGGCCGCGCGGCAGCAATCGGGTTGCGCCGTTCCTCTCTGACCAGCACCTGTACGAGCACGAACTCATGCGCACGCTGCTCAAGCCGGTATTGTTTCCCAATTTGCCCAGCTAAGCCGCCATCCGCGCCGAAAATTAATCTGCTGCGCTGGCGCTGCCTCGGGCTACAATCCCTCCACTTCAGGAGAAAACGCCATGAACTGGAAGCGGATTGCCCTTGGCTCGCTCGTGGGCGGGATCGTGTTGTTCGTGCTCGAAGGCATCTTCGGCGTACTGCTCACCGGCAGAATCTACACCGCCATGCTTGCCCGGCTTCACCTCACCATGCCGAGCAGCACGGGCGCCGTCCTGGTTGACGTTGCCTTCAGCTTTATCTATGCCGGGCTGATTGCCTGGCTCTACGCCGCGCTGCGCCCGCGCTACGGCGCCGGCCCGTGGACAGCATTGCGCGCCGCCGTGGCCGCGTGGATTCCGCTGCAGATCATCGGCACCGGCTATCAGGTGGATCTGAGCATGATGCCGCTGCGCGATGGCGTGGTGATTGCTGTCTCCGCGCTGGTGATGTGCGGCATCGTCGCGCTCGTTGCCGGCGCAATGTACCGCGAAGCCGAAGCCGGCAAGGCGGCAGCCGCGTAGGCTACTTCTGGCACTTCGCGCACCAGTGGCTGCTGCGGCCGGCAATCACGGTGCGCCTGATCTTCGAGCCGCACACCAGGCACGGTTCACCTTCGCGCCTGTAGACGCGGTGCTGCACCTGGAACAGGCCCTCGGCGCCCTCGGCGTTTACATAATCTGAAATGGACGAGCCGCCGGCCGCGATGGCTTCACTCAGCACCTGCTGCACCGCGTCATAGAGCCGATGCAGCTCCGCGCGTGTCACCCGGTCCGCCAGGCGCCGCGGGCGAATCCCGGCGCGAAACAGCGATTCATCGGCGTAGATGTTGCCGATTCCCGCAAGCAGCTTCTGGTTCAGCAGCGCGCTCTTGATGGGCATCTTTCGCCCGTGAAACAACTGCGCAAACGTCTCGAGTGTAACCTTCAGCGGCTCCTGGCCGGGCGCTTCGAACTT
Organism: Terriglobia bacterium; assembly: GCA_021323935.1. Taxonomy (GTDB): domain Bacteria; phylum Acidobacteriota; class Terriglobia; order Terriglobales; family Acidobacteriaceae; genus JAFAIN01. Next base: position 2,260 of record JAJPJZ010000124.1, read on the forward strand.
CTGCGCGGTCCGCACTTCCAGCCGGCCAAAGCGCCGTGGGTCTACGAAGCGCAGCTCGCGCCCTGAGCCGAGGGTGGCGATGGCATGAGTGTGCTTCGCGATCTCATCCTGGTTCTGCGCCACCAGCATCCGGCCAGTCATGCCGAGGTGCACAATCCACTGCGCTGCGGCGCCCTTCGCCTCAAGGTCAAACACAATGTGCTTGCCGGCGCGCCGCACCTGCGCGATGCGGGCGCCCTCAAGCGTGCGGGCAATTAGCCGCGCGGGTGACTTCAGCGGCTCGGGCTTCGACCCGATCCACACGCTCTCAATGACCTCGCCGGCCACCTGCCGCTGCAGGCCGCGCGCGATGGTTTCGACTTCAGGAAGCTCTGGCATGAACGGTATCGCTGTGGTTGATTCCTCAGGCTCGGCCGCGATGGCGGACAAAATCTGCACTGCTACAATAAACCGTACACCTCTCTTCCGTTGTCTCCTGCAATTCTGGTCCAGCACAAACCCTGACGAAGCGAAGTGTGCGGCCCAATTTATGAGCAAACCCAAAACAGCGGTGGTGGTTGGTGCGCAGTGGGGCGACGAAGGCAAGGGCAAAATTGTCGATGTCCTCTCCGACAACTACGACATCGTGGCACGTTACGCCGGCGGTCACAATGCCGGCCATACCGTCTTAATCGGCGGCGAGAAGTTCGTGCTGCAGCTTGTGCCCTGCGGCGTGCTGCGGCCGGGTCGCCTCAGCGTGATCGGCAATGGCGTAGTGCTCGATCCGGCCGCCTTCCTGAAGGAAGTTGCCGGGCTTGGCAGGGCGGGCATCAACGTGGATGGCCGGTTGTTTGTTTCCACCCGCGCGCACGTCATCCTGCCGTATCACCGCATGATCGAGCTGGCGGCTGAAAATGCGCCCGGCCGCGTGAAAATCGGCACCACCTCGCGCGGCATCGGCCCGGCTTACGAAGACAAGATGGCGCGCAGCGGCCTTCGCGTGGGCGACCTGCTTGATCGCGACCTGCTGCGCACGCACATCGAAAACGCCTGCCGCGAAAAGAACACGATTGCGCACGCGCTGTTCAACTCTGAGCCGCTCGATGCCGACCGCATGTTCGCCGAATACTCAGCGCTGGCCGAGCAGATGCGCCCCTTTGTCGCCGATACGGCGCTGCTTCTGAATCGCGCACTGCAGCGCGGCGAGAGCATCATGTTCGAAGGCGCGCAGGGCACCATGCTCGATATCGACCATGGCACATATCCCTTCGTCACCAGCTCCAGCGCAACCGCGGGCGGCGCATCCACCGGAACCGGCGTCGCGCCTACCGCAATCTCCACTGTAATCGGCGTCACTAAGGCTTACTGCACGCGCGTGGGCGAAGGGCCATTCCCCACCGAGCTGCACGACGCACAGGGCGACGAGCTTCGCGCCCGCGGCAACGAATTCGGCGCCGTGACCGGCCGGCCGCGCCGCTGCGGCTGGCTCGATCTTCCGCTGCTTCGCTACGCCGCCATGATCAACGGAATCCGCTGGCTGGTCGTTACCAAGCTCGACGTGCTCGATCACCTGGCTGAAATTCCGGTGTGTACCGGCTACAAGGTGAATGGCCGCGCCACCGACGAAATTCCCGCTGACGCTCGCGGCTACGACCTGCTGCAGCCCGTCTATACCAGGATGCGCGGCTGGCAGACGCCCACTACGAAAATCGCCGCCTACGACAAGCTGCCGCAGCCCGCGCGCGATTACCTGGCGTTTATCGAGCGCGAAACCGGCGCGCGCGCCGGCATGGTTTCGACCGGCCCTGACCGCGAGCAGACCATCATCGCTGCCGAGTTCGCCGCCGAACTCAAGCATGCCGCCGGCGCGCACAGCTAACCTGCGCCGCCGCCGTCGCGGGTGCGACGTGCCTGAAGATTGCGCCATCGCGCTCGCATGCACCCGCGCCGCGTCTGCCGGCGCGCTCGCCCGACCAGATCTCCCGCGCCGCCGCGCCGCACACCTTTGACCGCGCGCTTCCCCGGGCTTTTCTGCCTCGCGAGCCGCGAGTATCATTGCCCCTTCAGGAGCACCTATGTCACAGGTCGGATTCGTCCCCGAAGGATTGCGCCAGCTCATCCCGCAACTCACGGTCAGCAACGCGGCCAACGCCATCACGTTTTACAAGCAGGCTTTCGGCGCCCTCGAAGGCAGCCGCGAGCTCATGCCCGATGGCCGCGTCATGCACTCGCATCTCGCCGTGGGCGATTGCTTCATCTTTGTGAACGACGAATTCCCCGAGCACGGCGGCGCACGCGGCCCTGACCCCAGCGTGCCTTCGCCATTCCTGCTTCATCTTTACGTGCCTGACGCCGACGCTACCTTCAATCGCGCGCTGCAGGCCGGCGCCAAGCCACTCATGCCGCTCACTGACATGTTCTGG
>JAJPJZ010000389.1 GCA_021323935.1 Terriglobia bacterium
CGGCACCTGAACCGCACGCTGGAGTTGATTCGCAGCCACGGCGCGCGGGCCGGGGTTGTCATTAACCCGGCGACCGGGGTTGAGCTGATCTCAGAAGTGCTGGATATTGTTGATTACGTGCTGGTGATGTCGGTCAATCCGGGCTTCGGCGGGCAGAAGTTTATTGCGTCAACCCTGCACAAAGCGCGCGCGCTCGCTGAGGTGCGTTCCGCGCGCCGGCTGCGCTTCCGCATTGAGATGGATGGCGGAATCTCACCGGAAACGGTGGTTGGAGCCGTGCAGGCGGGGGTGGAGATTTTAGTGGCCGGCAATGCGGTATTCAGCCACGGCCACCCGGCGCAGAACGCGCGTGAGCTGCTCAGGATGGCAACCGAGGCCACGCTGCAAAAAGTTTGATTTCTGGTTTGTGAACCTCGGAACCGACCGGCAATGTATGCAGTGCACGGGCCGCAATTCACGAATCACGAATGATCTGGAGTTTTATGTTTCGTCGCTTTACGGGAATGTTTCTGGCTGTGGCGGTGGCATTGCTGGCCGGCTGCCACCACAACAAGGTTGCCAATCCGATCGCCAACGTCGATTCCAAGCAGCCCGACAAGGTGCTGTTCGATCGCGCCATGGACGCCATGCAGCACGGCAAGTACGACGTTGCCCGCATGACGCTGCAGACCTTGATCAACACCTACCCCGACAGCGAATTCATTGCGCGCGCCAAGTTGGCGGTGGGCGATTCCTGGTACGCCGAAGGCACCAGCGCCGCCTACGCCCAGGCCGAAGAGGAGTACAGCCAGTTCCAGGTGTTCTTCCCCAACATGGCCGAGGCCGCCGAAGCGCAGAAGAAAATTGGCGACATCCACTTTCGCCAGATGGAAAAAGCCGATCGCGATCCTACGCAGGCCTTGAAGGCGGAAGATGCTTATCGCCAGCTTGTGCTGCAATATCCTGACAGCAAGCTGGTTCCTGAGGCCAAAGAGAAGCTTCGCGAAGTGCAGGAAGTGCTGGCCGACCGCGAATACGGCATCGGGCACTTTTATTACCTGCGCGGCTCATATCCGGCAGCCATCGCCCGGCTCAAGAGCCTGACCGACACTTACCCGCTGTTCAGCCAAGCCGACGACGCTCTTTTTATGCTTGGCACCGCGTATGAAAAAGAAGCCGATTACGCGCGCACGGCCAAGCCCGCTCCGCAGGTTGAGAAGCTGCCTGACGGCCCGCTGAAAAAGCAGGCGCTGGCAATGTTTAACACCAGCAAAGAAGCCACCGCCAGGCACTTTGAAGACCTGGCGGCGGAGACGTACTCGAAGATCGTGACCCAGTACCCGGTGATGGACCGCGCCAAGGAAGCGCGCGAGCGGCTTGAGGCCATGCATCGTCCGGTGCCCTCAGCCACGCAGGAAGCCATCGCCCGGAACAAGGCCGAACAGGAGAGCCGCGGCAGCGAAACGCTGTTTGGCCACTTCCTCGAGAATTTCCATCACGGTCCGAGCATTGCCTCGGCTGCGCGCACCGGCGAACCCACGCTTGATGAGCCGCCGCAGACCAGCGCAACCGATGTAGTCGCGGCCGCTACTGAAGCCGTAACCAGGAGCCTGCCCGGATTGAATGGCGGGCCGACGGAAGCGGCCGGCGCAGGTTCGGCAACTCCGGAGGGGTCAACCTCGGCCGGTTCTTCTGCTGGAGGCAATGGCGCAGGCGGCGCGTCCAGCGGCGGCGCAACCGGCGCGGTAGGCGTGGAGCGCGTTCCGGCCGGCGATTCAGGAACTGGTTCAGCACCGCCTGCTGCGGCGCAGCCCGGTGAGGCGCAGCCTGCCGGCGTTCAGCCCACGCTGCCTGGCTCTGCTCCGGCTACGCAGCCTGCAACACAGCCCGCTGCTGCTGATCAGCCCAAGACGCAACAGCCGGACAACGGAATCGAGGAACTGAAGCCGATTGCGCCCCAGGACACTACTCCTGCTCCCGGCACCGGCGGCAACGCGCAACCTCCGGCTCAGATCAAGACCGGCATTACCTCGCAGGATTCGCAACCGGCCGCGCAGCAGCAGGACCAATCGCAGCCGACGCAGAACACTGCCGATCAGGCCTCAAGCAAGAGCAGCAAGAAGAAAAAGAAGAACCAGCAGCCGCCCCCGCAGTAACCGCCTGCCTGGCTCTTTTTGGCCCCGCCGAGTGCGGGGCTTTTTGTTGCCCGCAACCGAGCCCACGTTACCTCGACCTTGGTTCGCTCGTAGCCCCCCTGTTTTCAGCCGTTAACCATTGTTACCAAAGGCCAATCGCATTTGTGGCGTCGGTGCTTTGACCCGATCAGGCGTGCAGGGTTACTGTTCTGCCTGAGTTCCTGAATTTTTTACGAGACAGCCTGTGCCCCTCAAAATTCTTTTAGCCGACGACAATATGACCGCCCAGAACACGGGGCGCAGGATCCTTTCTGACGCGGGATATTGCGTCGTAGCGGTCTCCAACGGGGCTGCTGCGCTGAAGAAATTTGCCTCGGAGCGGCCTGACCTGCTGGTTCTCGATGTCTTTATGCCGGGCTATTCGGGCCTGGAAGTTTGCGAAAAATTAAAAGCGGAGTGCGCCGTTCCCGTGCTGCTTACATTCAGCCGCATGGAGCCGTTCCGCGAAGAAGACGGCGAGCGCGTCCACGCAAACGGATCAATCGCCAAGCCGTTCGACGCTGCCGAACTTCTTGCCGCTATCGAGCGCCTGGTGGGCGCCCCGGCAAAGGCCGCCGAAACCGATTCGGC
>JAJPJZ010000177.1 GCA_021323935.1 Terriglobia bacterium
AACGCGCATCCGCCGCTGGTGATGCTGTGGCTGGCGGCGTGGTGGAAGCTCGGCGGCTTTGCTCCGGTGGTGACGCGCTGCGCCATGCTGATGATTGCGGCGGCGGCGCTGGCCGCGGTCTATCGCCTGGCGCACTTCATCGCCAACCGCGAAGTGGCCATTGCCGCCACGGTGTGCACCGCGCTGTTCCCGCCGTTTTTTGCGCAAAGCACGCTGGCGCACCTTGACATGGCGGCCGCGGCGCTCACGCTGTGGGGCCTGGCGCTTTACCTGGAGCGGCGCACGGCGGCCTGCGCGGTGGTGTTTGGCTTTGCGGCGCTGGCCAAGGAGACGGCGATCATTGCGCCGCTGACGCTGGTGGCGTGGGAGCTGGCTTCGCACAAAATTGAGCGGCGCACGCACCGTCGGGTTTGCGCAGTGCCGCGCGCCGGCCGGCGAGAATCGCTGGTACTGCTGGCTCCGGTGCTGCCGCTGGCCTTGTGGTTCGGATTTCATTTCGCGCGCACCGGGCAGGTGTTCGGCAATCCCGGTTTTGTGCAGTACAACCTGGCACAAACGCTGCAGCCGGGCCGCGTGGCGCTGGCGCTGATCCAGCGGGTGTGGCAGGTGACGGGCTACCTGAACATGTACCTGCTGACGCTCGCCGCTGCCGCGGCCATGCTGCTGCCGCCGATGGCGGAGGCACGCCTGCAGAAGCGCGGAGCGCAGGTGGTTGACCTGGGCGAGCGGCTTCGGCGGCGCATTGCCGTTCCCAATCAGCTTGTGCTCGGCGCCGTGATCGTGGCTTACGTTGTGGCGCTGTCGCTGGTGGGCGGCGCGCTGCTGGCGCGCTACCTGCTGCCGGTGTTTCCGCTGTGGATCATCCTGTGCGTTTCCACGTTGCGACGCAGGGTGCGGTTGTGGCCGGCGATCACGGGGGTGATTGCGGCAGGCTTTGTGCTGGCGCTGCTGTTTCCGCCGCTGTATCGCATTGCGCCTGAAGACACGCTGGCGTATCGCGATTTTGTTGAGCTGCATGAGGCGGCGGCACACGAGCTCAGGGAGCTTGAGGCTGCAGGGCCGGTGCTGACGGCGTGGCCCGCGACCGATGAATTGCAGCGCCCATTCCTGGGCTACGTGGGGCGGCCGATCGCGACGCTCGCGATTGAGAATTTTTCAGCGCCTGAGCTGGCGCGCGCCGCTGCCATGCCGGATTGGAAGACGGCGCTGGTGTTCTCGACAAAATACGAGCCGCCGCGCGGCAGCCTGCTCGATGGCGTGGCCTGGTGGCGCCGCGCCCACCAGCGATGGTTCGGCTACCACGCTGATAGCCGGCCGGAGCGCGCTGCCGAGCTGCTCAATGCGCAAATCGTGTGGTCGGAAAGCCGCGACGGCGAATGGGCGGCAATCCTGCAGCGGCAATAGCGGCGCTCAGGCCAGGCGCTGCCGGGTCCTGACCGGCGAATGCGCGCTCAACTCAATGTGCGAACCGTCGCGCGCTTTAATCCTGGCGCTGCGGATTTCGGCTGCGCCGGCGAGCGCGAGCGCGGCCACTGCCATGTTCACGTCGCGCGCGGCGATGTCGTACCAATCCTGCTCAAGCACCAGGTTGCCGGCGATGGCGCCCAGCCATGCGGCCGTGATGAACCCGCCGAGGCGAGCATTTTTGGTAAGCGTGAGCGCGCCGGCGCCCATTTCGATGACGCCGACCAGGCGCATGAAATTGCGCGCGCTGATGGGCAGGCGCCGCTCAACGGCGGGGCTCAGGTACTGCTCCCAATTGGTCATGCGGTTGAAGAATTTATCGACGCCGGCGGCGATGGCGGTCCCGCCCAGCGTCAGCCGCAGCGCCCAGTAGATGTGATCGACGCGATTTTCTTTCATTTGTGCTGGCTCCGCTCCGAAGCTGCTCCGGCGCGCGCAACGCGCCGGCGATTTCGAGAGTGATGGCGGCGAACCGCGGCGCGAACGGCGGTTCGCTTGCAACTTTGCTTCAACAGGGTCGGATGCGCGGCGGCGAAAGCGGGTGGGCAGTGGGGCGGCGAGGAGCAGCGCCCGGCAGCTCTCTAATCCAGAATAGCAATTTAGGCCTGGGTGATGGGTAGTTTGAATGTGCTTTGTAATGTGGAGAATGCGTGATTCTGCCTCTTGACACGCGAAATTCCCGCCAAAGTCGCAGAAGAAAATCGTAAGCCGCCGGCAGGCAAGAGCTTGGAGCACGCTGCCAGGCCGCAGCATCACTTTATGGGCAGCTTGATTCCCTTCTGTTCGGCGAAGCTGGTGGCTTGTTCGTATCCCGCATCGGCATGGCGGGCGACGCCGATGCCGGGGTCGTTGGTCAGCACGCGCTCGATGCGGCGCGCCATCTCCTCGCTGCCGTCAGCCACCGTGACCTGGCCGGCGTGCTGGGAATAGCCAATGCCCACGCCGCCGCCATTGTGGATTGAAACCCACGACGCGCCGCCTGCGGTATTGAGCAGCGCGTTGAGCAGGGGCCAATCGGCCACGGCATCGCTGCCGTCCTTCATGCTTTCGGTTTCGCGGAAGGGCGAAGCCACGCTGCCGGTATCGAGGTGATCGCGGCCCATGACGACGGGCGCCTTCAGCTTGCCCTGCTTCACCAGGTCATTGATGGCGAGGCCGAATTGCGCGCGCTCGCCGTAGCCCAGCCAGCAGATGCGCGCCGGCAGGCCCTGGAAGCGAACGCGCTTGCGCGCCAGGTTGATCCAGCGCTCAAGAATGCGGTTGTGCGGGAACAGTTGCAGCACCAGGTCGTCGGTTAGGGCGATATCGTGCGGGTCGCCCGAGAGCGCAACCCAGCGAAACGGCCCGCGGCCTTCGCAAAACAGCGGGCGAATGTAGGCCGGCACAAAGCCGGGAAAATCGTAGGCCTTCTTTACGCCGCGCTGGAAGGCGAAGGTGCGGATGTTGTTGCCGTAGTCGAACGTGACGGCGCCCATCTTCTGCAGGCGCAGCATGCCTTCCACGTGGCGGGCGATGGAATCGAGCGAGCGCTCTTCGTAGCCGCGCGGGTCGGTTTTCCTGAGCTCGATTGCCTGCTCAATGCTGAGGCCTTGCGGCACGTAGCCGTTCAACGGATCGTGCGCTGAAGTCTGGTCGGTGAGCAGGTCAGGAAGCACGCCGATTTCGGCGAGCTCGGGAATGACGTCGGCGCAGTTGCCGACCAGCCCGACCGAGACGGCTTCCTTCTTGCGGATGGCATTCTTCAGGATGCGGAGAGCTTCGCCGAGCTCATTGACCATGAAGTCGCAATAGCCGGTGCGCAGGCGCTTCTTGATGCGCTCCGGGTCAACGTCAATACCGAGGAAGCAGGCGCCGGCCATGGTTGCGGCCAGCGGCTGCGCGCCTCCCATGCCGCCCATGCCGCCGGAGACGATCAGCTTGCCGGCCAGGTCGCCGCCGAAATGCTTTTCGCCGGCGGCGGAAAAGGTTTCGAAGGTGCCCTGCACAATTCCCTGCGAGCCGATGTAAATCCACGAGCCCGCGGTCATCTGGCCGTACATCATGAGCCCGGCGCGCTCGAGTTCATTGAATTTTTCCCAGTTGCTCCAGTGGCCAACCAGGTTTGAGTTGGCAATGAGCACGCGCGGCGCGTATTCGTGGGTGCGAAACACGCCCACCGGCTTGCCCGATTGCACCAGCAAGGTTTCGTCGTCTTTCAGTTCGCGCAGGGTGCGCACGATGGCGTCAAAGCATCGCCAGTTGCGGGCGGCCCTGCCGGTGCCTCCATAGACGACCAGGTCTTCGGGGCGCTCGGCGACCTCAGGATCGAGGTTGTTCATGAGCATGCGCAGGGCAGCTTCCTGCTGCCAGCCGCGGCAGGAGAGCGCAGCGCCGCGCGGCGCGCGAATGGAGGTGTGCGGAGGAGCGTCAGCCAGGACGGGCATGCCTGCCATGTTAAATCTTCGCGGCGCAGGGCGGCGGCCCAGGGATTAGCGACAGCGCGGCCACATCGCGGCGCAGACCCCGGAGGGGTGCAGGTTACCGGCCGGGGGTAACGTGCGCGGCGGTGCGGGCGGAGGCGCGGACAATCTGTCCAAAGCGGCGGCGGGCGACAAGTTGTCGCTGACGCGGCATGAAGATTGGCCGGTATGTTGTTGAAATTGCAGCCGCTCTGAGTGGCCCCGCCGTTGCATTACAAGGCGCTGGAAGCCAATTCACCCCAGATGGGGCAGATATGAAAGACCGCATGAAGAGCCTGATTTCAGCCATGTTGGTGGCGGGCGCACTGGTTGCCGGCAGCTTGCCGGCGGTGGCGCAGCAGTCAAAACTGGCGCCTGAGCTGCAGGGCCGTGACGCTGCAGACTCGGTGGACGTGATTGTGCAGTTCAACCAGAGTCCCACTGACAGACATTTTGCCAAGGTGACGTCGAAGGGCGCTGAGGTGACGGCGAAGCTGGCCTCAGTGAACGGCGGCGCGTTTGCGCATCTGCCGGCATCGTCGCTGGCCGAACTGGCCGCCGATCCTGACGTGGCCTACGTTTCGCTTGACCGGCCGGTCCACAACACCGGCACTTCGTCGATTGACTACACGCCCGAGACGGTGAATGCGCCGTGGGCGTGGCAGACGCTGCAGCTCACCGGCACCGGAATCGGCGTGGCCGTGATCGACAGCGGCATTTCTGCGGCGCTTGACCTGAACACCTACGATCCGACGACGCACCAGATCAGCTCGCGCATCGTTTACAGCCAGAGCTTCATCAAGGCGAGCAACAGCACCGACGACCAATACGGCCACGGCACGCACGTGGCGGGCATCATCGGCGGCGCGGGCTGGGCCTCGGCCGGGCCGCTGTTCCGGCATCAATTCAAGGGCATTGCGCCCAACGTGAACCTGGTGAACCTGCGCGTTCTTGACCAGGACGGCAGCGGCACCGATAGCGCGGTGATCGCGGCCATTGAAAAAGCCATTGAGCTGAAGTCGCAGTACAACATTCGCGTCATCAACCTTTCGCTGGGCCGGCAGGTGTATGAGAGCTACACGCTCGATCCGCTGTGCCAGGCGGTAGA